>NZ_JBHYMF010000089.1:0-28940 GCF_042742855.1 Streptomyces sp. NPDC058877
GGCGGCGTCCCGGGCGGCACGACGGTGCGGTCGGTCGTGTGCGGACGGTGCGGCGCGCAGGGACGGACCGGCCGTTGGACGGCCCTGGTGGCACCGACCCCGCGCCCTACGCCGTGAAGAAGTCGACGAGCGCGCGGGCGACCGGGCCGGGCGCGTTCTCCATGGGGATGTGGCCCGCGTCCGGGATGCGCACGAGCGTGGTGTGCGGCATCTCCGCGGCGAACCGCTCGGCGTACGCCACCTTCTGGAAGTCGTCGTCCTCGCCCCAGACCAAGAGCTTGGGCGTCGTGTTCCGCCGCAGGGCGGGGACGGCCTCCCGGGTGTAGCGGTCGTCGGCGGCACCGACCATGGCCATCCAGGAGCGGCGGACCCGCTCATCGGTCCACGGGGACAGGTAGTCCGTGATCCGCGGCTCGGTGGCGGCACCGGCCAGCGCCTGCGTCACGGCTCGTCGACGTGCGGTGAGGATCTCGTCGGCGGTGGTCGCGGCGACGACCTCGGGGTCGCGGAACCGGGCCACGCCGGGCACCGGCCAGGAGTCGTAGGTGACCGAGTTGACCAATGCCAATCGGGACACCTCCAGCCGGTCGTGGACGAGGAGGTGCTGGGCGACGGCGCCGCCGATGTCATGGCCCGCCACGGCGACCGGCCCGGAGAGCCCCAGCGCGGAGGCGAAGCGAGCCACCCAGTCCGCGAGGGCGGGGACCGTGCCCGTCTCCGGAGTGAGTTCGCCTCCCGAGCGCCCGAGTCCGGGGAGGTCGACCGCGACGGGCCTCAGCCCCGCCGCGCCCAGACGGGCCATCACCGGAAGCCAGACCCGGCTCCAGTAGGTGCCGTGCAGCAGCAGCACGGCCGGGCCGTCCTGCTCCACGGTCAGATGGCTGGCCGGCACGCCGTCGACCTGGACCTCGGTCCGCAGCACCGTCGATTCGATGATCTCGTTCATGGGCCCACTGTGGCCGAGGCCCGATCTTCCGGCCGAGAGTCTGGAATGACATCCCCGGGTACATTCCCGCCATGTCGCTTCACCGGGTGGTGGCCCTGCTCACCCCACCGCAGTCGCCCTTCGAGCTGGCCTGTGCCTCCGAGGTCTTCGGCACCGCCCCACCGGACGCGCCGCCCCGCTACGACTTCCGGGTCTGCACCGAGCGGCCCGGACCCCTGTCGACCGGCGCCGGCTACACCCTGCTCGTCGAGGCGGGACTGTCCGCGCTGCAGGAGGCGGACACCGTGGTCGTTCCCGGCTGGCAGCCGCCCGACGCGACCGTGTCGCCGGACGTCGTCGAGGCACTGCGAGGCGCCCACGAGCGAGGGGCGAGGATCGTCGCGATCTGCACGGGGGCGTTCGTCCTCGCCCGGGCCGGACTGCTCGACGGCCGCCGCGCCACCACCCACTGGCGCAGCACCGACCGGTTCGCCGCCGCCTTCCCCGGGGTGAACGTGGATCCGGACGTGCTCTTCGTGGACCACGGCGACGTGGCGACCAGTGCCGGGACCGGCGCGGGCATCGACCTGTGCCTGCACCTGGTCCGCTCCGACCACGGGGCGGCGTACGCCGCAGGGGTCGCCCGGCGCATGGTCCTGCCGCCGCACCGGGAGGGCAGCCAGCTCCAGTACGCCACGCCGCCGGCACCGGCCAGGGCGGACGAGTCGCTGGCGCCGCTGCTGGAATGGGCCACCTCCCGCCTCGACGCCAGGCTGACCCTCGACCACCTCGCCGAACGCGCCGGCCTGTCCAGCCGGACCCTCGCCCGGCGCTTCGCCGAACAACTCGGCACCAGCCCGGGGCAGTGGCTCCTCGCCCAGCGCCTCGATGCGGCACGGGTGCTGCTGGAGCGGACCGACCTTCCGGTGGAGGCCGTCGCCACCAAGGTCGGACTCGCCTCGGCGGTCAACCTGCGCCGCCGCTTCCGGACGCACCTCGGCACCACCCCCGGCGCCTACCGGCGGACCTTCGGCGAGACCTGACGGAGCGGCCGGGGGGCCGACGGGCCGTCTGCGGCAATCGGGCGTAGGGGGTGTTGCCGACATGGGTGCGCCGGAAACGCCCCCGTGGAACGATTCGGGGCGTGGGCGACCTCAAGCACATGAGACCGCACGACCGTCCGGGGTGCACCCGTGCTGTCCCTGCGGGCTCCCTTCGCTGCGTGGGCGAGGTGGCCCTCCAGCACCACACCGCCCGCTTCTGCCTCGGGCCCCGACCTGTCGCGCTCCGGTACGGCGGACCGGGCTCAGGCGATGGGTGTCGCCTGAACGGGACGGGGCGTGCAGGTTTCTGAGACGGCGCGAGAATCGGGCCCGCGTACCCGGTCGGCTCCTCTGCCGAGTTGGCTGGCCGGGTGCGCGGGCGTGGCGCTCGGCGCGGCCGTACCGGCCTTCGTGGTGGTCGCCCTGGTGGTCAGCTACGCCGTACCGGCGTTCTTCGACCGCCCCGCCCCGCCTCCGGAGGAGGTGGTAGGCAAGCAGGTGGGGCTGACCCGGTACCGCCTCGGTCAGGCGCTGGAGGACGGCACGCTGACCGATCAGGAGATCGCTTGGGCAGCGGGTGGGAAGTGGCGTGCGGAGCGGGACCGCACGCCGCTGCGCGTCGTGGTGGAGTATCCGGTGCCGGGGGAGGGGGAGCCCCGCCAGTGCCATGCGTTCACATTTCCGGAGGGGCTGAAGGCCGGAGCGCTCGTCACGAGCCGGAAACCGGACGACTGCCCCATCTGAGCGCACGGTCCGGGCTTGCGGTGTCGACCCGACCGGACCCGAACCGCTGCAGGGCCGGGGGCTCCACGTCGGCCCCGGCCGGCGGCCGGTGGCCCCATGCCGATCCGAACGCCTCATCCGTCCCTGAAACCGTGTCCGCGCCCGGCGCTGCGGAGGCCCGCCCCCGAAGGCGACCCGCATCAGCCGCGCCCTTGTGCGGGGCCCCGGTTCCCGGTCCGTGGACGGGCCCTCGCTCGTTCGAGCCGATGTGCATATCCTTATGCAGAAAATTTGGCAGTGAATAGGCGAGAGGGGGCGGCATGAGCGACAGCCCGGCCGGTCGGCTGCAGGCGCTCTTCGAGGGGCACCGACTGACGCCGACGCAGCGACGGATCGCGCACTGCATGGTGCGGCGGGCCGGGGACGTCCCCTTCCTCTCCAGCGTCGAACTCGCCGAGCTCGCCGGAGTCAGTCAGCCGTCCGTCACCCGATTCGCCGTCGCCCTCGGCTTCGACGGGTATCCGGCCCTCCGCCGCCACCTGCGCGAGGTCGCGCCGCCCGAGCCCGGCACCGTCGAGGGCGAGGCGTTCAACGAGTACCAGCAGGCCGTGCTCGCCGAGATCGAGAACCTCCAGCACCTCGCCGGGCTGCTCGTCGACCCCGCGCCCGTCGAGCGGGCCGGCCGGCTCCTCGCCGGATCGCGCCCGCTGCCCGTGCTCGGGCTGCGGGCCGCTTCCTCACAGGCCCGGGGCTTCGCCTACTTCGCCGCCAAGGTGCACCCGGACGTCCGACTGCTCGACGAGGGCGGCTCGATGCTCACGGACCGCATCGACGCGGCCGTACGGGCCGGAGCCACGGCACTGCTCTGCTTCGCCCTGCCCCGTCACCCCCGCGAGGTCGTCGAGGCCCTGGAGTACGCGCGGGCGGCCGGGCTCACGGTCGTGACCGTCGCCGAGTCGGCGTTCGCGCCCGTCGCCGCGCACAGCGACCTGCTGATCCCGGCCGCCGTCGGCACCGGCCTCGCCTTCGACACCGCCTGTGCGCCGATGATGCTCGGCCGGGTCCTCCTGGAGGCGATGGCCGACGAACTCCCCGATGCGCAGGCGCGCCTTGAGGAGTTCGATGCGAAGGCGGCGGCGCGGAACCTGTTCGTCGACTAGTTCCGCGGTCCGCTCAGACCTCCAGCCCGTTCTCGATCTTCTTCAGCTGGTGGCGGGCCATCGCCAGGTTCGCGCGGTCCTTGTTGAGGGCCAGGTAGAGGAAGAGGCCGTTGCTGCCGCGCCCCTTGAGCAGTCGGATCAGGTGGTACTGGGTGCCGAGGGTGATCAGGATGTCCTCGATCTCCTCGCCGAGTCCGAGCATCTCCATCGTCCGGACCTTGGCCCGGACCACGTCGGTGTTGCCCGCCGCGGCCACGTTCAGGTCGAGCTCCTTGCCGCCGCCGATCGTGCCGAGGGCCATGCCGCTGGTGTAGTCGACGAGGGCCGCGCCGATCGCGCCTTCGATGCTGGCCGCTTCCTTGAGGGCTGCCTCGGTGTTCGCCATGGTGTTGTACTTCTTCCTTCTCGGTGTGCTGTTCCTGCGTCAGTGGTTCAGGTCTTTGCGTTCCAGCGCGCCGTCGACGAGCTGCCCTATCCGGGTGCTCGACCGGCGGGCTTCCAGGTGGAGCCGCCCCACGTTGATCCGGGGCTCGGCGAGCAGGGTCAGGACGGCCGAGCCGCCCGCCGCGTACGTCGCGACGTAGCCGTTCTCGCCGCGGACGAGCAGTTCGCGAAAGTCGCCCTGGGCAGCGGAATCGGTCAGCCGCTGGCCGACGCCGAGCGCCGCGGCGGTCAGTGCCGCCACGTTCTCCGCCTCGCCGTTCAGCGTGTCGTGGGCGAGCAGCAGCCCGTCGGCGCTGGCCGCCAGGGCCCCCGTGAGCTGGGGGAGTCGCGCCCGGAGTCGTCTGAGCTCGCTGAGTACCTCGGCTTCTGCCGTCATGAGCTGTCTCCTCTCGGCGCGCATGCGCAGGGCACGCCTCATCACAGGTGTGCCTCCAGGGCGTCACGGAGCCGGCGCAACAGGGCGACGTCGGGATCGGTCACCGGCAGGGCCGACAGGGGCGTCGGCAGTGGCGGTACGGGGTCGGGGAGGGGGTCGAGCGGGGTCTCGACGAGTCCGGCCGCCGCCAGTCGCCGTACGTCGAGGAGCGTGTGGAAAGCGGGACGGCCGAGCAGGCGGGCCAACTCTGCCGGGGTCCGCCTCCCGTCGGCGGCGGCCAGCAGGGAGCGCTGTCGCGCTCCCATGATCTGGCCGGGAGCGGCGGGGCGCGGAACGACCGGGGCGGTGTCCAGGGAGGCGTACGGCCAGACGGCGTCGAGGAGTTCGCGGCGGCGCAGGGTCTCGCGCTCGACGGCCTCTGCGGAGACCGGTCGCACCGTCCCGAACCAGTGCCCCACCCCGTACCGGAAGCGGGTCGGTCCGCTGGTCGGGGCGAGGGCGAAGAAGGCCGCGTCGAAGACGGCGCCGAGGTGGCATATCTCCAACTCGCCGTCGTGCAGCCGGCCGCTGTCGACCAGGAAGCGGCCGACCGCGCGGTGCGCCCCGGCCCGGTCGACGGCCTCGTCCCAGCCCTCCCGGGCCAGTCGGCCGCCGGTGGTGAGCAGGACGTCGACGCCAGGCGCCACGGGGGACTCGGCGTGCACGACCCGGCCGTCGACGAGGTAGAGCGTGCCGTGGTCGCGCAGCAGGGCGCCGGTCGCCTTCTCGGCGGCGAGCCGGACCAGCATCGGGGAGACGGCCGCCCGGGTCATCCGAGGACCAGCCGCTCGGCGATGCCGCGGAGGCGCATGCGTGCCAGGGCGAGGTTTCCGCTGTCCCGGTCGAGCCAGACGTGGAGGAAGACGCTGCTGTCGAAGGAAGTCTGGACGAAGCGGATGATGTGGTAGCCGGCACGGGTGGTGACGATCAGGTCCTCGACGGCCGGCTCGTCGTGGAGCCCTTCCCCGATGGCGGTGAAGGAGTCGAACTCGGCTGCGGAACGCGCCAGTTCGGCCGTCTCCGCGGCTGTCGTCTCGTGGTCGCCGACCGGTGAGTCACCCATCGTCCCGAGAGCGAGCCCGCTGCTCCAGTCCACCAGGGAGGCGCCCAGGGCCCCCGGCAGGGTCATGGTCTCCAGCAGGCACTCGTCGATTCCGGGCACGCGGATTCCCCTCCCGATGCGGCGTGCGAACGTGCGGCAGTGACGGTGACGCTACTGAACGTTTCGATCCGGGGGAGGCGTTCTGGCATTTCCCATCGGAACATGCCGGTGTCTGACGGGAATTGATCTGAACAGTCCGAACGATCGTCCGCGCGTCTCCGTGGCCCGTGCGCTTCCGAAGGCCTCCGTGCGTATCCCGACGACCCGCACCGGCCCCCTCCGTGCCGGTCTCCGCGTAGGTCTCCGCACCGCGGCCGGGCGTGCGGTCGGGCCGCCGTCTCCGCGCTAGCCGGAGGGGCCGCCCCGTCGGACCAGTGCGTCCGCCTGCGCCCCGCCCGCCTCGGCGACGATCTCGTCGGGCGTCTGCCGCTTCCGCACGGTCGTGAAGGTCACCGCGCCGTCGTCGTCCACGGTGAAGCCGTGGATCCCGGGCCGGGGCAGGCTGTTGTACGCGTAGTGGTGCGCGAAGGAGTAGGCGCCGGTGTCCGGGACCGCCACGACGTCTCCGGGGTGCAGCAGCGGCAGGGCGCGGCCCGCGGCGAGCAGGTCCCCGGCGAAGCAGGCGGGGCCCGCCACGTCCTGGACGACCTCCTCACCGGTTCGGGGCCGGCCCTCGGCGTCGTAGGCCAGGACGCGCAGCGGCCAGGAACCGGGGGCGTAGACCGTGCGGGTGGCCAGTTGCACGCCCGCGTGGGTGACGGCGATCGGGCGTCCGCCGGAGGTCTTCGTGTACTCCACCCGGGTGAGGACCAAGCCGTGCTTGGCGAGTAGGGAGCGCCCGAACTCGGTGATCAGTCGGTAGCGGCCGTCGAAGAGTCCCGGGACGGTGTCGGCGAGCAGCCGGGCGTACTCCGCGTAGGTCGGCGCCTCCTCGTCGGAGGCGAAGTCGACCGGTAGGCCACCGCCGATGTCGACGGTGTCGACCTGCTGCCGACCGGCCTTGGTGTTGATCTCCTCGGCGAGCGCGTAGGCCTCCCCGACCCCCTCGGCCATGAGGGCGAGCGGGATGCCCTGGGAACCGGTGTGGACGTGCAGCCGGGTCAGCCAGGGGCGCTCCAGGAAGGCTCCGACGACGGCCTCGCGGGCGCCTTCGTCGCGGAGCGCCACACCGAACTTGGCGGTGGCGGTCGCCGTGGAGAGGGCGCCGATGGAACCGGCTCCGACCTGTGGGTTCACCCGGAGCCCGAGGGTGGAGGCGGTGGGGGCGGAGGCGAGGAGCGCGTCGAGGCGGGCGAGTTCCTGGAAGGTGTCGGCGTTGACCGCGATCCCCAGTGCGAGGGCTTGGCGGAGTTCGGCGGGCGTCTTGGCGGGGGAGTCGAGGACGGTCCGGTCGAGCCGGACGCCCGCGGCGCGGGCGAGGGCCAGTTCGCCGGGGCTCGCGACTTCGGCACCGAGTCCCGCCTCGTGCAGCAGGCGCAGGACGGGGACCAGGGGGGCCGCCTTCACGGCGAAGGCGTGCAGCACCCGGGCATCGGTCACGGCGGCGAAAGCGCTGGTCAGGGCGGCTGCGGAGGCGCTGATGCCGGCGGTGTCGAGCAGGGCGACGACCGGCTCGGTGGCGGAGAGGAGTCCTTGGTCGACGGAAGCTCGAACGACGAGATCGCGACGGTAGGGGGCCATGGTGTCCATCCTCCTCGATCGCGGGGTCCGACATGCCCTGTTGACTACAACTATTCATCAGGCGAGGATGTGAATATCCAAACGACATTCGAGGAGGCACCGCCATGTCAGGACCCCGCCCCGTGCGAGCGGCCCGCGGTACGGAACTGAGCGCCCTGGGATGGCAGCAGGAGGCCGCCCTCCGGATGCTCCAGAACAACCTCGACCCCGAGGTCGCCGAGCACCCCGACAAGCTCGTCGTCTACGGCGGCACCGGCAAGGCCGCCCGCGACTGGCGTTCCTTCGACGCCATGGTCCGCACCCTGCGCACCCTCAAGCAGGACGAGACGATGCTCGTCCAGTCCGGTCGACCCGTCGGCGTCATGCAGACCCACGAGTGGGCCCCCCGCGTCCTCCTCGCCAACTCCAACCTGGTCGGCGACTGGGCCAACTGGGAGGAGTTCCGCCGCCTGGAGCAGCTCGGCCTCACCATGTACGGCCAGATGACCGCCGGCTCCTGGATCTACATCGGCACCCAGGGCATCCTCCAGGGCACCTACGAGACCTTCGCCGCCGTCGCCGCGAAGAAGTTCGGCGGCACCCTCGCCGGCACGATCACCCTCACCGCCGGCCTCGGCGGCATGGGTGGCGCCCAGCCGCTCGCCGTCACCATGAACGACGGCGTCGCGATCTGCATCGACGTCGACCCGCGCGCCATCGAGCGCCGGATCGAGCACCGCTACCTGGACGTCAAGGCGGACAACCCGGCCCACGCGCTCCAGCTGGCCACCGAGGCCCGCGACGCCCGCCGCCCGCTCTCCATCGGCCTCCTCGGCAACGCCGCCGAGCTGCTCCCGCAGCTGCTCGCCGAGGGCGCCCCGATCGACATCGTGACCGACCAGACCTCGGCCCACGACCCGCTCTCGTACCTCCCCGTCGGCATCGCCTTCGAGGACATGGCCGACGCCGCGGCCAAGGACCCGGCCGGTTTCACCCAGCGGTCCCGCGAGTCGATGGCCAAGCACGTCGAAGCCATGGTCGGCTTCATGGACGCGGGCGCCGAGGTCTTCGACTACGGCAACTCGATCCGCGGCGAGGCCCAGCTCGCCGGCTACGACCGCGCGTTCGCCTTCCCCGGCTTCGTCCCCGCCTACATCCGGCCGCTGTTCTGCGAGGGCAAGGGCCCGTTCCGCTGGGCCGCCCTGTCCGGCGAGGCGTCCGACATCGCCAAGACCGACAAGGCGATCCTGGAGCTCTTCCCGGAGAACGAGTCGCTGCACCGCTGGATCAAGATGGCCGGCGAGCGCGTCCACTTCCAGGGCCTGCCCGCCCGCATCTGCTGGCTCGGCTACGGCGAGCGCGACAAGGCCGGCGAGCGCTTCAACGACATGGTGGCCTCCGGCGAGCTCGCCGCCCCGCTGGCCATCGGCCGCGACCACCTCGACTGCGGCTCCGTGGCCTCCCCGTACCGCGAGACCGAGGCCATGCTCGACGGCTCCGACGCCATCGCCGACTGGCCGCTTCTCAACGCCATGGTCAACGTCGCCTCCGGCGCCTCCTGGGTCTCCCTCCACCACGGCGGCGGCGTCGGCATGGGCCGCTCCATCCACGCCGGCCAGGTCTCCGTGGCCGACGGCACCAAGCTCGCCGGCGAGAAGATCCGCCGCGTCCTGACCAACGACCCCGGCATGGGCGTCATCCGGCACGTCGACGCCGGCTACGACATCGCGGAGGGGGTCGCCGACGAGCGCGGCGTCCGCGTCCCGATGCGCGAGGGCGACGCCGAGGACCAGGCGTGAGCGAGAGCTTCCACGCCATGTGGCGGTCGCTGCGGCCCATCGGTCGCAGCGCCGCCTCCGGTGGCTACCGCCGCTACGCCTGGACCCCGGCCGACGAGGACTGCCGCCTCTGGTTCCGGATGCAGGCCGAGGCCCGGCGCCTCGACGTCGAGACCGACCGCAACGGAAACCAGTGGGCCTGGCTCGGCGACCCGACGGCCGGTGACGCCGTCGTCACCGGCTCTCACCTGGACTCCGTTCCCGACGGCGGTGCCTTCGACGGCCCCCTCGGCGTGGTGTCCGCCTTCGCCGCCCTCGACGAACTCCGTGCCCGCGGGGCCTCCTTCACCCGACCCCTCGCCATCGTCAACTTCGGCGACGAGGAGGGCGCCCGCTTCGGCCTCGCCTGCGTCGGCTCCCGCCTCACCGCCGGCCGGCTGACCAAGGAGCAGGCGTACGAGCTCCGCGACGCCGAGGGGACCACCCTCCCGCAGGCCATGGAGGCGGCCGGCCACGACCCGTCCACCATCGGCGCGGACCCGGAGCGGCTCGCCCGCATCGGTGCCTTCGTCGAGCTCCACGTCGAGCAGGGGCGGGCCCTCGACCTGTCCGGTGACGCCGTCGGCATCGCCTCCGCCATCTGGCCGCACGGCCGCTGGCGGTACGACTTCGCGGGCGAGGCCAACCACGCCGGCACCACCCGGCTCGTCGACCGCCGAGACCCGATGCTCACCTACGCGGAGACCGTCCTCGCCGCCCGCCGCGAAGCCGAACTCGCCGGAGCCGTGGCCACCTTCGGCAAGATCGCCGTCGAGCCGAACGGCGTCAACGCCATTCCGTCGATGGTCCGCGGCTGGCTCGACGCCCGCGCCGCCGACCAGGACTCCCTGGACAAGGTCGTCGCCGGCGTCGAGGCCGCGGCCCGCGCCTACGCCGACCGCCACGGCATCGACCTCGCCGTGGTCCGGGAGTCCTTCACCCCGGTCGTCGACTTCTCGCACGCCCTGCGCGACGAGCTGTCCCGGATCCTGGGCACCTCGGGGAAGGTCCCGGTCCTCGGTACGGGCGCCGGACACGACGCGGGCATCCTGTCCGCATCGATCCCGACCGCCATGCTGTTCGTGCGGAACCCCACCGGCGTCTCGCACTCCCCGGCCGAATCCGCCGCCGAGGACGACTGCGTGGCCGGGGTCCGGGCCCTCGCCGACGTACTGGAGGAGCTGGCGTGTCGCTGACGACGTACTGGCTGGAACACGCCTGGCTCGACACCGAGGTCGAGTCGGGCGTCGTCCTGACCGTGTCCACGGGCGGCTCTTCCGCCGGCCGGATCGAGGCCGTGCGCACCGGGGTGGAGACGCCTCCGGCGGGAGCCGTCGTCCTCCGCGGCCTCACGGTCCCCGGCCTGGCCAACGCCCACTCGCACGCCTTCCACCGGGCCCTGCGCGGTACGGTCCAGATCGGTTCCGGAACGTTCTGGACCTGGCGCGAGACCATGTACGCCGTTGCCCAGCGCCTCACCCCCGAAAGCTACTTCGCCCTCGCCCGTGCGGTGTACGCGGAGATGGCGCTCGCGGGCATCACCTCGGTCGGGGAGTTCCACTACCTCCACCACGCGCCCGGCGGGGGCGCGTACGCCGACCCCAACGCCATGGGCGAGGCGCTGATCGCGGCGGCCGGAGAGGCCGGCATCCGGATCACCCTGCTCGACACCGCGTACCTCTCCTCCGGTTTCGGCGCGGCCCCCGAGCAGCACCAGCTCCGCTTCACCGACGGCACGGCGGAGCAGTGGGCGGAACGGGTCTCGGCCCTCAAGGAGCGGGACGGCGTGCGCATCGGCGCGGCGATCCACTCCGTACGCGCCGTCCCCGCGGACCAGCTCGCCACGGTCGCCCAGTGGGCGACCCAGCGGAACGCGCCGCTCCATGTCCACCTCTCGGAGCAGACCGCCGAGAACGACGCCTGCCGGGCGGCCCACGGCATGACCCCCACCCAACTCCTGGCGGAGCACGGTGTCCTCGGCCCCCGCACCACGGGCGTCCACAACACCCATCTGACGGACGGTGACATCGCCCTGATCGGCGCCTCGACCACCGGCACCTGCATGTGCCCCACGACCGAACGCGACCTCGCGGACGGCATCGGCCCCGCAGTGGCCCTCCAGCACGCCGGGTCCCCGCTCTCCCTGGGCAGCGACAGCCACGCCGTCATCGACCTCTTCGAAGAAGCGCGGGCCATGGAGCTGAACGAACGCCTCCGCACCCGCACCCGCGGTCACTGGACGGCCGCCGCACTGCTGCGCGCGGCGACGGCGGACGGCCACGCGGCCCTCGGCTGGACCGATGCCGGCACCCTGGAGCAGGGCGCCCTCGCCGACTTCACGACGATCGCCCTGGACACCGTCAGGACAGCGGGGCCGGAGCCACGTCTGGCAGCCGAGACGGCGGTATTCGCAGCGTCGGCCGCGGACGTGCGGCACACGGTCGTGGGCGGGCGTCACGTCGTACGGGACGGGGTCCACGCCACCGTGCCGGACGTCGGCCAGGCCCTCGCGGACTCGATCGCCGCGCTCCGCGGCTGAAGGAGACACCCCTCATGAACACCGGCCCCGCGGCAACGAACACCCCGGCGGCGACGCCCGCCCCCACGAGTGCGAACAGCGCCGTGGCGACGAGCGCCACCGCCGTCGTCAACATCGCCAGCCTGGTCACCAACGATCCCTCCCTCGGCGATGGCAGCTCCCTGGGCCTGATCCAGGACGCGGCCGTCGTCATCGACGGCGACCGTGTCGTCTGGGTCGGTGAATCCAGCAAAGCACCCGCCACTGACAACAGGGTCGACGCCGGCGGCCGGGCCGTGATCCCCGGCTTCGTCGACTCCCACTCCCACCTCGTCTTCGCGGGCGACCGCACCGCCGAGTTCAACGCCCGCATGTCCGGCCAGCCCTACAAGGCGGGCGGCATCCGGACGACGGTGGCGGCCACCCGTGCGGCGAGCGACGAGGCACTCTCGGCGAACGTGGCCCGCTTCATGGGAGAGGCACTGCGCCAGGGCACGACCACCTTCGAGACGAAGTCGGGCTACGGCCTGACCGTCGAGGACGAGGCCCGTGCCCTCCGCATCGCGGCCGGGCACACCGACGAGGTCACCTACCTCGGCGCGCACATCGTCTCCCCGGACTACGCCGACGACCCGGCCGCCTACGTGGAGCTGGTGACGGGCGAGATGCTCGACGCCTGCGCCCCGTACGCCCGCTGGGTGGACGTCTTCTGCGAGAAGGGCGCCTTCGACGGCGACCAGGCCCGCGCGATCCTCACCGCGGGCAAGGCCCGGGGCCTCCACCCCCGGGTGCACGCCAACCAACTCACCTATGGCCCCGGCGTCCAGCTGGCGGTGGAACTGGACGCGGCGAGCGCCGACCACTGCACCCACCTCACGGACGCGGACGTGGACGCGCTGGCGTCCGGCAACACGGTCGCCACGCTCCTCCCGGGGGCCGAGTTCTCCACCCGTGCCGAGTGGCCGAACGCCCGCCGCCTCCTGGACGCGGGCGTGACGGTCGCCCTGTCCACGGACTGCAACCCCGGATCGTCCTTCACCTCCTCGGTCCCCTTCTGCATCGCCCTTGCCGTACGGGACATGGGCATGACGCCCGACGAGGCGGTCTGGTCCGCGACCGCCGGCGGCGCGGCGGCCCTGCGCCGCACCGACGTGGGCCGCCTGAGCGTCGGCGCCCGCGCCGACCTCACCGTCCTGGACGCCCCGTCCCACGTCCACCTGGCCTACCGCCCGGGCGTGCCCCTGGTGACGCAGGTCTGGCACGCGGGTGTGCGGGTGGTCTGAGCACGAGCCGCGAACAGGGGCGCCCGACCGGGGCGGACCGCCACGGTCCAGACTGCCCCCCATGACGCGAACTCCCCTCCGGAAGGACCGGGCCGCCCGCGGCCCGGCGCTCGTGGCCCTGTGCGCCCTCGCCCTCACGTCCTGCGGGACGGAAGGGCCGGGGCGCACGGCCCCGGCGGCCCCCGCAGCCCCCTCCGCGGTGTCCCGGACCCCCACCGCGCCCGTTCCCGACCCCGCCGACGACCCGGGCCTCCCTCCCGAACAGCGGGCCGCCGAGCTCGCTTTCGTGCAGCTCGTCGCGGACGTCGCCGAACCCTGCACGGAGGGCCTCCCCGCGGTGCCGCCCCCGAGGGGACCGGACGGGCCGCAGCCGCCCACCGGTCACCCGCCCGACCTCCCCCTCCCGGAGTCCGCCCCGCCCTCCGAAGCCCCCTGGAGCTTCGAACGCGCGCGACGGGAGACCGCGTTGGGCCCGGTCGAGAAGTGCACGGCGCCCCTCCACGGCAAGCGCATCGCGCAGGCCTTGGACGGCGCCGCGGCCCGCACCCCGGCCGAGGTCGAGAAGGCCCTCCGGGGCATCGGGTACGACGTCGACCACCGCCTGGACGGCCCTCGGGAAGCGAACGGGAAGGTCGAGTTCACCCTCGACCTGCGCGTCATGGGAAGCGCCCTGTGCCTGGCGGGCAGCCGTGACGGCACCCGCACCGACCTCGATCCGTACGGGGGCTCCCCGGAGGTCCGCTGCCCGGACGTCGAGCGCCGGTCCTGAGCCCCCGCGCCGCCCGGCCGGTGCCGCGGTCAGGCCGGCACCCCGGACGACGGGGCGGCGGGCCACGGGCGACGGACCGGGCCGGGCGCCCCCGGCCCGGGTCCCGTCAGCGGAACTCGTGAACGACGCGGATCCCGCCCACGATGTGCGCGTTGAACTCGTCCAGGTCCTCCGCCGGCACCCACAGCTCCAGGATCGTCCGCCCGCCCGCCTGCCGGACCGGGTACCTGCGGAGGAACTCCGCGTCGACCTCGAAGCGCGTGACGTAGCCGGCGCCGTCGTGCTTGACGTTCCAGTCCCGTGCGATCTTCACCGCGTACTCCTCGTCGAGGACCGGGTAGAAGATCGGCTGCTCCGGCAGCCGGGGCGGCCAGGCGCGCCAGTCGAGCTCCCGGACCAGCTCCAGTTCGACGGGACCGGTGGGGCGCCACAGGGTCGTCGTCGGGCGGGTGCGGCCGGTCATGGTGGTTCGCCTTCCACGGGTGCGGGCGGCCGGAGAAGCAGGCCGCCGGGGAGGCGCCGACGATAGCGGCCCGTTCCGGCCGGCGGCCACCGGGTATTGCGGTGGCCACCGGCCGCACCCCCCTGCGAGCCTGCGGGGCACGGGGCATTCGCGGGCGTACGCCGTCTTCACGACCACCGGTGCGGAGGAGGCGTACGCGAAGGTGTGGCAGCTCCTCGCACTGCTCGACCGGGTCGACGAGGAGGTGCTCGTCGACGTCGGGGTCCGGACCGTCGAGGAGGCGCGGCGGATCGCGCGCCTGCTGCCGGGGGCCGACGTCGACCTGGCGGAGTGCCCGCGCGACCCCGTGACGGGCGCGTACCTCCTCGACGTTCCCGTCCCCGTCCCCGACCCGGCGGGCGAGGGCGAACGGAAGGGCCCGCTCAGGGTCGGCAGACCGTGAACGGGCCCGTTGCGCGATCATCCTGGCGGCTTCGGGGTGCGGAGGGAGGTCATTCCTCCAGGGTCAGCCCCCGGCGCAGCCGCCCCAAGGTGCGGGCGAGCAGCCGGGACACGTGCATCTGCGAGATGCCGAGCTCCGCGCCGATCTCCGACTGGGTCAGCCCGGAGACGAAGCGGAGGGAGAGGATCTGTCGCTCGCGGGTGGGCAGCGAGGCGATCATCGGCTTGAGGGAGGCGATGTACTCGATCCCCGCGAGCCCGTTGTCCTCGTAGCCCAGTCGGTCGGCGAGCGCGGCCTCGCCGCCCGCGCCGTCCTCCTCGTCGGGCTGGGCGTCGAGCGAGGAAGCGGTGTAGGCGTTGCTCGCGGTCATGCCCTCGACGACCTCTTCCGGCGTGATCCCGAGCTCTTCGGCGAGCTCCGCGACGGTCGGGGCGCGGTCGAGCCGCTGGGCGAGCGCGTCACCGGCCTTCGCGAGTTCGAGCCGGAGCTCCTGGAGCCGGCGGGGGACGTGCACGGACCACGAGGTGTCACGGAAGAAGCGCTTGATCTCGCCGATGATCGTGGGCATCGCGAAGGTCGGGAACTCGACGCCGCGGGCCAGTTCGAAGCGGTCGATCGCCTTGATCAGGCCGATCGTGCCGACCTGGATGATGTCCTCCATCGGTTCGCTGCGGGTGCCGAACCGGGCGGCGGCGAACCGGACCAGGGCGAGGTTGAGTTCGACGAGGGTGTTGCGGACGTACGCGTGGTCGTGGGTGCCCTCCTCCAGCTCGGAGAGACGGGCGAAGAGTTCCTTCGACAGGGCACGGGCGTCGGCCGGGGCGACCCGGTCGAGCGGTGTGCCGTGCAGTTGGTCGGGAAGGTCGACGACGGGGGAGGGGGGAAGTGCTGCCGACGGCGCGTCGAGGGTACGCGGGGCGTCGAGCCGGGGTGACATGGGTCTCCTTCTGGTGCTGCTCGCTGCGGTTTGCGGCGCCTCCAAAGCCGGCCGGGTCGGACGTTCCCTTCTAGCCCTACCCGGAAGACCCTGATGGTTGCAAGTGGCAATAATCCGCTGTGTGCCGATATGTGAAGTACCTCGCGTGCATCGAGGGGTGTCGCGCTTGTAGGGTTCGGGGCAGATCCGGCGGCATCCGCGAGAGCGAGAAGAGGGCACGGCCATGGACCGCGAGCACATCGGCAGCGCGCCGCCCGCGCGGCTGCGGGTCGAGGTCCGGGACGTGGGCGAGAGCGTGCTCCTCACCCCGGTGGGCGAGCTCGACCACCACACGGCCGAGCTGCTGCGCGACCCCATGGACGGTGCGCTGGACACGGGCCGTTCGCGGCTCGTCGTCGACTGCTCGGGCCTGGAGTTCTGCGACTCGACCGGACTCAACGTCTTGCTCGGCGCCCGCCTGCGGGCCACCGCCGGCGGTGGTGGGGTCCATCTGGTGGGGATGCGGCCGGCGGTCGCCCGGGTGTTCCACATCACGGGCGCGGACGCCGTCTTCACCGTCCATGAGACGCTCGACACGGCCCTCCCCGGCTGACCCCGCACCCGTACGGTCCCGCACGGCCCCGCCGTGCGCCCTGTCCCCCTCTGTCCCGTCGATCGGTGAGGTGAAGCGTTGATGGACCAGGATGGCGACGTCCGCACGCTCGCCCTCGGCGAGACCAGCGGTACGGTCCCGCTCGCCCGGGACTTCACCCGCTCGGCGCTCCAGGCCTGGGGCTGGCTGCCGGCCGGCACCGCGGACCGCAGGGCCGCGGCCGAGGACGTCCTGCTCGTCGTCTCCGAGCTCGTCACCAACGCCTGTCTGCACGCCGAGGGGCCCGAGCGGCTGCGCGTGCTGAGGATGCCCCGGACGCTGCGCCTCGAAGTCACCGACCGCGGCGCGGGGCAGCCCGCGCCGCGGACCCCGCACCGGTCGGGCCGCCCGGGCGGGCACGGCATGTTCATCGTGCAGCGCCTCTGTCTGGACTGGGGCATCGACCGGATGCCCGGTGCGCCCGGCAAGACGGTCTGGGCCGAGCTGGCCTCGCCGGCATAGGACCGTCGTCCGGCCTTCCTCCGGTGCGCCCCTTCCCGCGGGAAGGGGGATTCACAAGTCCACTCGTTCCCCTACCTTCCCTCCGCACGGCCGGAGGCGTACCTTGACGCCCAATCTGAAAGACCGTCAGTTGTCTTGCGGTGAGGGGTGTTCGCGGTGTCCAAGGTGTCGAAGCGGAGGAGAACGGGCGCCGCGCTCGCGGCCACGGCCGTCGTGACGGGCGCGACCGTGTTGGCCGGCGCACCGGTCGCCCGGGCGGCCGTCATCGACGTCGACTACGCCTGCGAGACGAAGATCGGCCCCAAGACCGCCGTCTCGCCCGTCGACATCAAGGCCGTCAAGAGCGGCAGCGGCTACACGATCACCATGTCCTTCGAGAAGGGCGTGTCCGACAGCCCGGTCGAGCTCCCCAAAGGAGTCATGACCCCCCGCGCCGACCTCGTCCTCGGCGGGGCCGCGAGCGGCACGCTGAAGGTCAAGGGCACCCCCAACACGGCCGCCATCCCGCCCGACACCCCCATCAAGATCGGCACCCTGACCGGCACGTTCACCCCGAAGCAGAACGGCAAGGTCACCTTCACGGCGGGCACCCTCACCGTCCACGCCCTCGGGATGGACGCGGCCGTCTGCACCCCGAAGAACAACCCCCGACCGTCGCTCGAACTCCAGGTCACCGATGCCGCCGGCGGTACGGGAAGCGACACCCCGCCCCCCGCCGCCGGCGACACCGGCGGCGAACTCCCCAGGACCGGCCCGCTCGACTCCGCCGTCGCGCTCGGCACCCTCGGCGGCACCGTCCTGCTGACCGGCGCTGCCGGAGTCCTCTGGCTCACGCGGCGCACGGCACGCTGATGCGGACGGCGGCACGTCCCGATCGCCACTCCGCTGCCCGTGCCGCGCACCGGAAGGCGACCCGCCCCGGGCTGGTGGCCGCCGCGACCGCCCTCCTCGCGGTCGCGGTGGCACCACCCGCCCCCCAGGACTGGACGGCTACCCCCGCCGCCGGACGGCCGTACGCCTATCTGGAGGGCCCGGCGGGCAGCGTCCTCCAGGACACCCTGTCGCTGACCAACCCGGGCGGGGCCCCGCTCACCGTGCGCCTCACCGGGCAGGGCGCCCCCGTGTCCTTCGCCGAGCCGACCGTGACCGTGCCCGCCAGGACCCGGGCCGACGTGCCCTTCGCCGTCACCCTCACCGCCGACACCCCGCCCGGCGAGCACCGTGGCACCGTGCGGGCCGAGGCCGCCGGCCGCGAGGTGCGCGTCGATCTGCGGCTGAGGGTCAGCGGCCCCCGCCTCGCGGCACTCACCGTCGAGGACGTCCGCTTCGACGACGCTGCCGGAACCCTCCGGTACACCCTGGTCAACCGCGGCAGCACGGTCCTCGCCCCCCGCCTCGCGGTCCGCGCCGAAGGGCTCTTCGGCACCGTCCTCGACCGCCCGGAGCGCTCCCTGCCGTTCGCCCTCCGCCCCGGCGAGCGGACCACCCACACCGAGCCCTGGCCCGATCCGCCCGCCCTCGACTCCGTCACCGTCCGGCTCACGGCCACCGCCCCGGGCGCGGCCCCCTCCACCGCCGGGATCCGGACCGCCTTCGCCCCGGGCCCCACACTCACCGGCGTGACCGTGCTGCTCCTGGCGGCTGCGGGCGGCGTCGGACACGCGGTACGGCGCCGCATCAGGTCCCGCGTCCGGCGATCCCCGGGAGGAGCGACACCATGAACACGATCCGCACGGCCGCCGCCCTCCTCGCCGCCCTCGCCCTCGTGCTGCTGCCCACCGTCCCCGTGACGGCGGCACCGGGGCCCGTGGTCGAACTCTCCGCGACGGAGGGCGGCACGGGCGGCGAGATCACCGTCAGCGGCAGCGGCTGGAAACCCGGCGCGCTGCTCATGATCCTGATCTGCGGCCGGAGCGCCCCGGACCGGGGTGTCATCGGCGGCACCAACTCCTGTGCCAACACCGAGGGGCGGGCCGCCACCGTCGACTCCCGGGGCGCGTTCAGCGCCAAGCTCCCCGTCGCCGAGCCGCCCGAACCCTGCCCCTGCGTGGTGCACGTCGCCGGAGTCACCGGCCAACAGGACTCCGTGGACAAGGAGTTCACAGTCGCCGGGCACCCCACCGCCCCGCTCCCCGAAGCCGCCGGAGACGGCCGCCTCGCCGTCCTCGCCGCCGTGCGCCTCGACGGCTCCAGCGGCCTCCTCGTCTGGTTCGGCGCACCCCCGCGCCGCGAGGTCGTCTTCACCGTCGGCAACCTCGGCCCGGCCTCCGTCAAGGACCCCGTCTTCGAAGTGGGCACCAGCCACGGCGTCTTCGCGCCCCAGTACGAGGAACGCCCGTGGAGGGGCACGATCGAACCCGGCGGGAAGGCCCTGATCCGCCTTCCCGCGGAGCTCGCGGCCGGCGCCCACGGTGATTACCGCGTGTCCGTGAAGTACGGGGGCAAGGTCCTCGTCGAGCAGCCGTGGGGGGTCGGCAGGCCCTGGGGCGTGACGCTCTTCTGGGTGCTCCTCGCCGTCGTGGTGCCCGCCGCCCTGTTCCGGATCGGCATGGCCCTGGTCGACCGGGTGCGGCCCGCTCACGGAGCCGCCCGCACCCCCGGGCCCCGGACCGCACCGCGCCCGCGCCGCCGTACCCGTACCCCCGCCTCCGCCCCGCCGGTGGACCCGGGGGACGGGGGGACGACCGCGGCCCTGCCGTGGTTCAGCCCTGACTCCGCACCGTCAGCGGCAGAGAGCAGCAGCCCGACGACGAAGGGACATGCGTGAGTACGCAACGGAGGATGAGCGCGGCCGGGGTGGCGCTGGTGCTCGGCGGTGCGGGAATCCTGTGCGCCGCCGGCCCCGCCCGGGCGGCCGAGACCTCGTACGCCACGGAGTGCGTCCCGCCGCCGATCTCCGGGCTTCCGCCCGTGCAGGGCACCACGAAGGTGCTGATCACCGCGCCTGCGGAAGCCGAGGTCGGCGACGAGGTCGAGATCGTTTGGAAGACGGTCCAGGCCGCCTCGAAGAACCCCGACGTGCTCGACCTCGGCAAGGACACGGTGAAGCCCACCGGGGTCCTTGCGGTGGGCGGCGCGGCGGACGGGACCGTGGCGATGGAGGGGCCGCGCCAGAACCCGCCGATACCCAAGAACAGTCCGATGGTGCTCCCCGACATGAAGGGGAAGCTGAAGTTGGAGAAGGCGGGCGAGGTCACGCTGACGCCCGGCAAGTACACCATCAACGTGTCCAAGCCCCTGTCGACGGACACCAAGTGCTCCCCGAAGGAAACGGTGCCGGTCGGCGCGACGATCAAGGTGACGGACGGGGGAGGGGAGACCTCCTCGGGCGGCTCCACGGCTTCCGGCGGCTCCACGGCCTCCGGCGGGTCGACCACCTCGGGCGGTACGGCTTCGGGCGGGTCGACCACCACCAGCGGCTCCACGGTCTCCGGCGGGACCACCTCCTCGGGCGGGTCGACCACCACCTCCGGCGGGACCACCACCACCACCACCACCTCCTCCGGCGGCTCCACGGCTTCCGGCGGCACGGGTTCCTCCGGCGCCTCCGGGGGTTCGAGCGGCGGGGGCGGCGGGCAGACCGACTTCCCCGGCACCCAGGTCGCGGTCCAGTTCTCCTGCCAGCCCCCCGGCCCCGCGTCGATCGCCTCCAAGGTGACGATCGACGCCAAGAAGAACGGCGGCGGCTACGCCCTCACGGTCAAGACCGCCAAGGGCGTCATGAACAGCCCGGCGGCCCTGCCCGCCGGAGCCCTCAAGCCCTCCATGGACGTCAGGATCGGGGGCGCCGACAGCGGAACGGTGAAGGTCACGGGTCCCGCCAACGCGGCCCCGCTGGAAGCGGGCAAGCCGGTCGACCTGCCCGACATGAAGGGCACCTACACGCCGGGTGCGACGGGCAGGTCCACCCTCAGCCCGGGAGCGCTCACCATCAGCGTCTCGCTCGGCGGCTCACCGATCGTCATCCCCTGCCAGGTCAAGGGCTCCGTGCAGGCCTCCCTGGAGCTGGACACGAGCAAGCAGGCCGGCGGAGCCTCGGGCGGCTCCGCCGGCGGTACGGGCTCCGCTTCGGGCTCGGGCGGCGCCTCCGGCGGGAACCTCGCCGAGACCGGAGCCGAGAACGACGGCGCCCTGCGGGCCCTCGCCCTGGTCGCGGGCACGATCATCCTGGTCGGCGGCGCGGTGTTCACCTTCACTCCGTGGGCGCGGCTGCGCAGGTGAGCGGGTGAGAACGACGGAGGGCCGCCGCACCGGATCGGTGCGACGGCCCTCCGGCCGTGTGCGGGGGACGTCAGTGCACGTCGCCCATGAGTTGCTGGACCTTCTTGCGGTACATGAAGATCGCGAAGCCCGCAGCAACGGCGAGCGTCGCCTGCATGGCGATGATCCCCGTTCCGTTCAGGTCCACGCCCGCGATGGACAGCAGGCCCGTGGTGCAGTCACCGGCGGTGACGGCGAGGAACCAGACGCCCATCATCTGCGAGGCGTACTTCTTCGGCGCCATCTTCGTCGTGACGGAGAGGCCGACGGGGGAGAGGCACAGCTCGCCGATGGTCTGGATCATGTAGATCGAGACGAGCCACATCGGAGAGACCTTGGTGCCGTCGCCTGCCATGCCCATCGGGACGACGAAGACGAAGAAGGAGCCGCCGACCAGAACGAGACCCATCGCGAACTTCACGATGGTGTTCGGCTCCTGGTTCTTGCGGGCCAGCCACAGCCAAAGCCAGGCGAAGACGGGCGCCAGGGCCATCACGAAGAGCGGGTTCAGCGACTGGTACCAGGTCGCGGAGAAGCCGAAGCCGAAGACCGTGTCGGCGGTCTTGTCATCCGCGAAGAGCGACAGGGTCGAACCGCCCTGGTCGTAGATCATCCAGAAGATCGCGGCGGCCACGAAGAACCAGATGTAGCCGTTCACCTTCGACTGCTCGGACTTGTCGAGCTCGGGGTCGCGCTTGATGCGGGCCAGGACGGCGATCGGAATGAGCAGACCGGCGATGGTGAGCGGGACGAGCGCCCAGTTCAGGGTGTACAGGCCGAGGGCGACGACGGCACCGTAGAAGGCGGCCGCGACGGCGACGACCAGGGCGATCTTGGTGACGATCGCCTTTCGCTCGTCGGCAGAGAGCGGGTTGGGGACCTCGCTGCTCTTGGGGTTGAGGCTCTTGGCGAAGCCGAGGAAGACGGCGAGGCCCAAGCCCATGCCGATCGCGGCGAGGGCGAAGCCGAGGTGCCAGTTGATCTCCTTGCCGACCGTGCCGATCAGCAGCGGAGCGACGAAGGCGCCGAAGTTGATGCCGATGTAGAAGAGCGTGAAGCCACCGTCACGACGCGGGTCCTCGGGACCGTCGTAGAGGTGACCCACCATCGTGGAGATGTTGGCCTTCAGCAGACCCGAGCCCACGGCCACCAGCGCCAGGCCGACGAAGAACATCGCCGATCCGGGCAGCGCCAGCGAGACGTGACCGGCCATGATCACGAAACCGGCGATGGTGACGGTCTTGCGGGCGCCCCAGACGCGGTCACCGAACCAACCGCCGGGCATGGCCATCAGGTAGACCATCGACACGTAGACCGAGTAGATGGCCGTGGCGGTGGCGGCCTTCACGGCGAGACCGCCGTCCTGGCTGCCGGTCGCGGCGTCCGCACCGCCGGAGACCAGGTAGTACACCAACAGCGCCCTCATGCCGTAGTAGGAGAAGCGCTCCCACATTTCGGTGAAGAAGAGGGTAGTCAGGCCTCGGGGGTGGCCGAGGAACGTCTTCTGGTACCGGGGGGTTCCGGTCGAAGTCGTCGTCAGGCTGGACGCCATGTCGATCCTTGCTCTGTCGGGACGCACGCCTTGTGAGCGTGGTGCGCCCGGTGGGGGAGGCCGGCACCGGTGGATTCGTGTGATTCCGCCGGGATCCACGCCCCGGAACAAGCGTCTTCGCGTCCCGGGACCCGACCCACAGGTCTTTCACCGTCTTGAGGCTTCGGCGGAGCCGGCCTCACGCAGAAAGAGGACCTTGGCGATGAAGCTGGCCAAAGGTCCCTGTTTACCGCGACTGACGTCTCGCCACCATACGACACGACAGTGCCGGATATGGAAGGACTTGAGAGATGGATCACAGGCAGGTGTGGAACCAGGCAAGGACATTCGAAGGTCATGTGCAGGTTCCCCGCACGATCCCCAGGCGTCATTCCGGCCCGACGGATCCCGCCCCGGCTCCGGCGCCGTGCGGACTACCATCACCCCATGACCCGTGTACTGCTCGCCGAGGACGACGCATCCATCTCGGAACCGCTGGCCCGCGCCCTGCGGAGAGAGGGGTACGAGGTCGAGGTCCGCGAGGACGGACCGACCGCCCTCGACACCGGACTCCAGGGCGGCGTCGACCTGGTCGTGCTCGACCTGGGGCTGCCCGGCATGGACGGCCTGGAGGTCGCCCGAAGGCTGCGCGCCGAAGGCCACGCGGTCCCCATCCTGGTCCTCACCGCCCGGGCGGACGAGGTCGACACCGTCGTGGGGCTCGACGCGGGCGCCGACGACTACGTCACCAAGCCCTTCCGGCTCGCCGAGCTCCTCGCCCGGGTCCGGGCCCTGCTCCGACGCGGCTCCACCGAGCCCGTTGCCGCCCCCACCACCCACGGCGTGCGGATCGACGTCGAGTCCCACCGCGCCTGGATGGGGGACGAGGAGCTCCAGCTCACCGCCAAGGAGTTCGACCTGCTCCGGGTGCTGGTCCGGGACGCCGGTCGGGTCGTCACGCGCGACCAGCTGATGCGCGAGGTCTGGGACACCACCTGGTGGTCCTCCACCAAGACCCTCGACATGCACATCTCCTGGCTCCGCAAGAAGCTCGGCGACGACGCGGCCAACCCCCGTTACATCGCGACGGTCCGCGGCGTCGGCTTCCGCTTCGAGAAGAGCTGAGGCCGGCGGCCCCGCACCGCGGTTCCACCGGGCCGGTCGGAGCGGGCGGCGAGCCCTGCCGGGCGATCCCGCGGCGGCCCCGCGGTGCCTGCCGCACGCCCCCGGCCCGGCGGCGCGGCCCCGCACCCCGCACCGCGCACCGCGGAGCCTCCGGCTCCACGGCCCCGGCCGGTGGGACGGTCGCCCCGTACGCTCGGGAGCGCCCCGTACCCCGCCCCGGAAGGCACCGCACCGTGCGCCGCCGCCTGATCAACTCCACGCTCGCCGTCGTCCTCGTCGTCATCGCCGTCTTCGGCTTCTCCCTCGTCCTGGTCGAGACCCGCACCATCTCCAACAGCGCGCAGGAGAGCGTGGACTCCGAGGCGCTGCGGATCGTCTCCATCGTCGACAGCCGGTTGATCGGCGGCGAGCCGGTCAACCCGGACATCCTCGCCGAGCAGAGCGGCGCCAAGAGGTACGCCCAGATCCGCATCCCCGGCCGCGACCTCATCGAGATCGGCACCCGCCCGGAGGGGGACGTCATCCGCGGCCTCGCCGAGGGCGAGCGCGGCGAGACCGTGGTGGTGGAGGAGTCCCGCTCCGTGGTCACCGCCGAGGTCGGCCGCACCCTGCTGATCATCGGTGCGGTGGCGCTCCTCGCGGTCGTCGCCGCCGTCCTCCTCGCCGTGCGGCAGGGGAACAAGCTGGCGTCCCCGCTGACCGACCTCGCCGAGACCGCCGAGCGCCTCGGCTCCGGAGACCCGCGCCCCCGGCACAAGCGGTACGGGGTGCCCGAGCTGGACCGGGTCGCGGACGTCCTCGACGCCTCCGCCGAGCGCATCGCACGGATGCTCACCGCCGAGCGCCGGCTCGCCGCCGACGCCTCCCACCAGCTCCGCACCCCCCTGACCGCCCTCTCCATGCGCCTGGAGGAGGTCGCCCTCGCCGATGACCTGGACACGGTCAAGGAGGAGGCGACGATCGCACTCACCCAGGTGGAGCGGCTCACGGACGTCGTCGAGCGGCTCCTCACCAACGCCAGGGACCCCCGCACCGGCTCCGCCATCGCCTTCGACCTGGACGAGGTCGTCAAGCAGCAGATCGAGGAGTGGCGGCCGGCCTACCGCAGCGCCGGGCGGGCCATCGTCCACTCGGGGAAGCAGGGGATGCGGGCGGTCGGCACCCCCGGCGCGGTCGCCCAGGTCCTCGCCGCCCTGATCGAGAACTCGCTGATGCACGGCGGCGGCACGGTCGCCCTGCGCACCCGCGTCACCGGCAACCAGTCGGTGATCGAGGTCACCGACGAGGGCCCGGGCGTCCCCGCCGACCTGGGCGCACGCATCTTCGAGCGGGCCGTCAGCGGTCGGAGCTCCACGGGCATCGGCCTTGCGGTGGCCCGTGACCTGGCGGAGGCGGACGGCGGCCGGCTGGAGCTGCTCCAGCAGCAGCCGCCGGTCTTCGCGCTCTTCCTGAGCCGGGAGGTCAGGAGCGTCCAGGGCGAACCGAGGGAGCGCCCCGTCCGCTGAACGTCCGTCCGCTGAACGTCCGTCCGCTGAACGTCCGCCCGGCGACGGCCCCGCCCCGCCCTGCTCCGGCCGACGTCGTCCCGCAGCCGCTCGGACCCGGTGGCGGGCCCGGTGGCGGGCCCGGGGTCAGACGCGGTCGGGCTGTCGGCGGGTCGCCTGTCGCGGGGCCCGCTCCAGGAAGGACTCGGCGGTCTGGACGGCTTCCTTCGCGGGCAGCGCCCGGAACACCCAGGTGCGGTAGGACCAGAAGCGGAAGAGGGTCGCGATGCCGATGCCGGAGAACTTGAAGAAGTTGCTCGCCAGCGGCCCGTCCCAGCCGAAGCCGTAGGTCGCCGTGTACAGGATGCCGTTCTCGATGACCAGGCCGACGAGGCTGAACAGCAGGAACAGCGTCAGTTCCTTGGTGCGCCCGGACTTGTCCCGGTCGCGGTACGTGAAGTAGCGGAAGCCGACGTAGTTGAAGGCGATCGCGATCACGGTGGCGATCAGGCTCGCCCGCACCACCGGAATCTCCGTGACGTTCCGGACCAGGTTGAAGGCGCCGAGATTGACCAGCACGCCGAGGCCGCCGACCACCCCGAACTTCGCGACCTCGCGGAAGAGCCCCTGGAGTCGCGTGCGCAGCACGCCGGGTTCACTCATGGTGATCGCTCTGTCCCGTCCGTCCGGGTGACGTCCGGGCGACGTCAACCCAACCATGCTAACCAGCGCCCCCTTCACCCACCCGTGGACCGCTCAAAGCTGTGGAGAACCTCTCCCCCGTCCGCGCCGGAACCGCTCGGATCTTGTGCCAAAGCACAGCCGGACGAGTGTTCCCTGATGGTGCGGATACCCTAAGAGGGTGACGTTCCCCGTAGTAGGCATGGTCGGAGGCGGGCAGCTCGCCCGTATGACCCACGAGGCGGGCATCCCCCTCGGCATCAAGTTCAAGCTCCTCAGCGACACCCCGCAGGACTCCGCGGCACAGGTGGCCGGCGAGGTCGTGATCGGTGACTACCGCGACCTGGACACGCTGCGTGACTTCGCACGCGGCTGCGACGTGATCACCTTCGATCACGAGCACGTCCCCACCGAGCACCTGCGCGCGCTGGAGGCCGACGGCATCCCCGTCCGGCCCGGCCCGGACGCGCTCGTGCACGCCCAGGACAAGGGGGTGATGCGCGCCCGGCTCGACCAGATCGGTGCGCCCAGCCCCCGCCACCGGATCGTGACCGACCCGGCGGACGCGGAGGCCTTCGCGTCCGAGGTCGGCGGCTTCCCGATCATCCTGAAGACGGTGCGCGGCGGCTACGACGGCAAGGGCGTCTGGTTCGTCCGCAAGCCGGAGGACGCCCGCGACCCCTTCCTCGCCGGCGTCCCGGTCCTCGCCGAGGAGAAGGTCGACTTCGTCCGCGAGCTCGCGGCGAACGTCGTCCGCTCCCCGCACGGGCAGGCCGTCGCCTACCCGGTCGTCGAGTCCCGTCAGGTCGACGGCGTCTGCGACACGGTCATCGCGCCCGCGCCCGACCTGGACGACGAGCTGGTGGGACAGGCCCAGGAGCTGGCGCTCCGGATCGGCCAGGAGCTGGGCGTCGTCGGCCACCTCGCCGTCGAGCTGTTCCAGACCACGGACGGCCGCATCCTCGTCAACGAACTGGCGATGCGCCCGCACAACTCGGGCCACTGGACCCAGGACGGCGCGATCACCTCGCAGTTCGCCAACCACGTTCGGGCGGTTCTCGACCTGCCCCTCGGCGATCCGCGCCCGCGCGCACCGTGGACCGTGATGTGCAATGTCCTCGGCGGCGACTACCCGGACATGTACTCCGCGTACCTGCACTGCATGGCCAGGGACCCGCAGCTGAAGATCCACATGTACGGCAAGGACGTGAAGCCCGGTCGCAAGGTGGGCCACGTCAACACCTACGGCGACGACCTCGACGACGTGCTGGAGCGCGCCCGTCACGCCGCCGGCTATCTGCGAGGAACGATCGTTGAGTAACCCGATCATTGGCATCGTCATGGGGTCCGACTCCGACTGGCCCGTGATGGAGGCCGCGGCACAGGCCCTGGACGAGTTCGAGATCCCGTACGAGGTCGACGTCGTCTCCGCGCACCGGATGCCGCGCGAGATGATCGCGTACGGCGAGGAGGCCGCGGGCCGCGGGCTCAAGGCGATCATCGCGGGGGCCGGCGGTGCCGCCCACCTGCCGGGCATGCTCGCCTCCGTCACCCCGCTCCCCGTCATCGGCGTCCCGGTGCCGCTGAAGTACCTCGACGGCATGGACTCGCTGCTCTCCATCGTGCAGATGCCGGCCGGCGTCCCGGTCGCCACGGTCTCCGTCGGCGGTGCCCGCAACGCGGGCCTGCTCGCGGCCCGGATCCTCGCCGCGCACGACGCCGACCTCCTCGCCCGGATGCGGGAGTTCCAGCAGGAGCTCAACGACCAGGCCACCGAGAAGGGCAAGCGGCTGCGCACCAAGGTCGAGGGTGCGGCGTCCTTCGGCTTCGCCAAGTGAGCGCGGCCGACCGTCTCGACGAGGCCAGGGAGCTCCTGGCCTCGTCGCCCGTGGTCGACGGTCACAACGACCTCCCGTGGGCGCTGCGCGAGCATGTCCGCTACGACCTCGACCGGATGGACATCGGCGCCGACCAGACCGGCGCGCTCCACACCGACCTCGCCCGGCTCCGGGCCGGCGGCGTCGGCGCCCAGTTCTGGTCGGTGTACGTGCCCTGCCGGTTGGCCGGTGACAACGCGGTCAGCGCGACCCTGGAGCAGATCGACGTCGTCGACCAGCTCCTCGACCGGTACGCCGCCGACCTGGCCCCGGCCCTGACGGCGGACGACATGGAGGCGGCCCGGAAGCAGGGCCGCATCGCCTCCCTGAAGGGCGCCGAGGGCGGCCACTCGATCAACAACTCCCTCGCCACCCTGCGCGCGCTGCACGCCCTGGGCGTCCGCTACATGACGCTCACCCACAACGACAACAACGACTGGGCGGACTCGGCGACCGACCGGCCCCGGGTCGGCGGCCTCTCCGCCTTCGGCCGGCAGGTCGTCCGCGAGATGAACCGCTCCGGCATGCTCGTCGACCTCTCCCACGTCGCCGCGACGACGATGCGGGACGCGCTCGACGCCACGGCGGCGCCGGTGATCTTCTCGCACTCCTCGGCCCGGGCGGTCTGCGACCACCCGCGCAACGTCCCGGACGACGTCCTGGAGCGGCTGCCCGCCAACGGCGGCGTCGCGATGGCCACCTTCGTGCCGAAGTTCATCCTCCCCGCGGCCGTCGAGTGGACCGCGCGGGCGGACGACAACCTCCGGGCGCACGGCTTCGACCACCTCGACACCACGGCCGGGGCGATGGAGCTGCACCGCGCCTTCGAAGAAGCGAACCCGCGCCCGATCGCCACCGCGGCCACGGTCGCCGACCACCTCGACCACATGCGCGAGGTCGCCGGCATCGACCACATCGGCATCGGCGGCGACTACGACGGCACCGCCTTCACCCCGGCCGGTCTCGATGACGTCGCCGGCTACCCCCGCCTGATCGCGGAACTGCTGCACCGCGGCTGGTCCCACCCGGACCTGGCCAAGCTGACCTGGTCCAACGCGGTCCGCGTCCTCCGGGACGCGGAAGCCGTCTCCCGCGACCTGAGCAGCCGTACGGCCCCGTCGAACGCCACCATCGAGGCGCTCGACGGCTCGTGACCGCCCGCGCGGAGGGCCCCGCACGACCGGGGCCC
>NZ_JBHYMF010000090.1:0-28781 GCF_042742855.1 Streptomyces sp. NPDC058877
GGCACGCCTCCCCCGGCGGGGTCCTCCCCGTGCTGCGGGCCGGTCGGTCAGTCGGGGGCTGCCTGTGAGCCGAGGCGGACGTCCTTCCCGGTGACCGTGATCTCCACCCCCCGGTCCGTGACGACGACGGACTCCGGCGTCAGGCCGGGGAAGCCGGCCGCGTCGGCATCCGCCGCCGACCACCGGGCGCGGTCGGCCAGCCCGTCCCGGATCGCCGAAACCATGCGTTCGGGAGCCGGGCGGCCCAGCAGCGTGGCGTCGGTGACCGTGAACAGCAGGCGTCCGTCGCGCAGATCCGGCCGGAGGTGGACGGCCGCCGCGCCGCCAGGGCCGGCAGCGAGGCGGAGCGTGCCGGAGCCCGGATCCGTGGACACGGCGCTCACCGACAGCGCGCGGTCGCCCGCCGCCAGTGAGGCCACGATGGCATCCGCCGGCACCGTGATGCGGCCCTCCACCGCACCGACCGTGCCCCGACCGTCCTCGCCCATGGCGATCCCGGAGAGCGTCAGCCGCACCGACACCCTGCTGATTCGGCCGAACGTCGCCTCGTCACCGCGGACTTCAACCGACCCGACCCTCCCCCGGGCCACCGCGGCCAGCCCTGACCCGGCCAGGTCCACCTCGGTCGCCCCCAGCCGGGGCCGCAGCGCATCCGCGATGCGGCCCTCGACCACCAGACCCCCCCCCGACACCGCACAGGCGGGGAGCAGGACCCCCCCCACCGCCGGACCCACGCCCTCGACCACCAGACCCGCGCCGTACTCGGCACAGGCGCAGAGCAGGACCGCCCCCACGGCCGTACCGACGGCAGCCACGACGATCCTCCCGCGGCGCTTCATGCCTCCGCCACCTCCGTCGCACGGCGGGGGAGTTCCGGGTCGGCACGTTCGGCGCCCTCCGGGTCCAGACGCGGCAGCAACCGGTCCAGCCAGCCCGGGATCCACCAGTTGGCACGGCCCATGAGGTGCATCGTCGCCGGCACCAGCAGCAGCCGGACCACCGTGGCGTCCAGCACCACGCTCACCCCGAGACCCAACGCCAGCATCTTCACCACCGGATCCTCCGCCAACAGGAACGCCAGGAACACGCTGGTCATGATGAGGGCGGCGCAGGTGATCACCCGGGCGGTCGAGGCCAATCCGGCCGCGACGCTCTCCCGGTCCCCGTGCCCGGCCAGCCAGTACTCCCGGATCCGCGAGAGCAGGAACACCTCGTAGTCCATGGAGAGGCCGAAGACGATCGCGAACATCATCATCGGCACGTACGACTCCACCGGAACGGGCTCGTCCACCCCGAGCAGCGAACCGCCCCAGCCCCACTGGAAGACCGCCACCACCACACCGAACGAGGCGCCGATCGACACCAGGTTGAGCAGACCCGCCTTCAGCGCGACGAGCGGACTCCGGAACACGGTCAGCAGCAGCAGGAACGCCACCGTCACCACCAGCCCCACCACCAGCGGCAGCCGGTCCGCGAGCACGTCCCGGAACGCCTGCTGCGCCGCTACCAGCCCGGTCAGATATCCGGTGGCGCCGTACGGACCGAGGGTGTCGGGCAGCGTACGGTCCGCCAGCCGGTGGACCAGGTCTCCGGTGGCCCGGTCCTGTGGGGCGCCGGCCGGCACGACGGTGGACACCAGCAGCGCTCCGTCGGCGGTCGGAGCCGGCAGGGTCGCCGAGGCCACGCCGGGGGTGCGCGCGAGCACACGCTGCAGGTCCTGCGCGATCTCCGTGCGCTCCTGCGCGGTCGTGCCGTCCCTGTCGAGGGTGGCCACGACGGTGAGCGGCCCGTTCGCTCCCGGCCCGAAGCCGTCGGAGACCAGGTCGTAGGCGCGACGCTCGGTGGAGCCGGCGGGCGCGGCGCCCGCGTCCACATGGCCGAGGTGCATGGACGCGGTCGGTACGGCGAGCAGGCCGAGCAGCAGCACGCTGGCCACCAGCGCGGTCCACGGCCGGCGCCCGACCGCCGCCGCCCAGCGGTGCCACATGTCGGCGTGGCCGTCGGGTTCGTCGACGGGCCGACGGACGCGGAAGCGGTCGATGCGCCGACCCGCCAGTCCCAGCAGCGCGGGCGTCAGGGTGAGCGCCGCCAGCGCCCCGGTCAACACGGTCGTGGCGGCGGCCACTCCCAGCAGGCCGATGAAGCCGATCCCGGACGCGAACAGCCCGGCCAGTGCGACCGTCACCGTTACCGCGGCGACGAGGACGGCCCGGCCGCTGGTGGCCACGGCCCGCCCGGCCGCACCGGCCGGATCGGCGCCGTCGCGCAGCAGCCGGCGGTGCCGGGTCACCAGGAACAGCGAGTAGTCCAGGCCCACCCCCAGGCCCATCATCACGGCCAGGGTCGGGGAGACGGCGGCGAGACTGACCTGCGCCGCGACCAGTCCGAGGGCTGCCAGACCCGCCAGCAGCCCGATCACCGCGCTGATCAGGGGAAACGCTGCCGCGGCCACACTGCCGAAGCCGATCAGCAGGACCAGCACGGCGGTGGCGACACCGATGGCCTCGGAAGCCCGGTCGGCGCCGCCGGACCGCGCCAGCTGCCCCAGCGGTCCGCCGTACTCGACCTCGATCCCGTCCGCGCGCAGCGGGGCGACGGCCTCGTCGACCAGGCCGACGTACGACTTCTCGAACCGGGCGGGATTCGACTCGAAACGGACCGTGAAGTAGCCGGTGCGACCGTCCCGGGCCATGGTTCCGGACGTGGCCGACGGGTCGGCGACCGAGACCACCTCCGGGAGCGTTGCCAGATTCGCCCGTGCCGCGTCGATCGCCTCCCGGTGGGCGCCGAGACCGTCCTGCGCGTTCTGCCCGTCGGCTCCGTCGCGGGCCGTGGAGAGGACGATCTGCGCGGGGACGCCCCTGGCCGCAGGGCCCCCGTGGGCGTCGAGCAGGTCGGCGCCGGTCTGCGCAGCCGTCCCGGGCAGGGCGAAGTCGTCCTTGTACGTTCCGCCCCAGGCCCGGTCAGCACCGACGGCGGCCAACAGGACGAGGAGCCAGACGGCGATCACCCGCCACGGGCGTCGCGCACAGCCGTGCCCCATGCGGAACAGCAGACCCGGGCCGGGCCGGGGGCCGGACAGCTCGTTTCCGAGGCCCGGACCGGCCTCCTGCCGTCCGTCTTGCTCGGTGGGTGTCATCGGGCGAGCCCTTTCGGGGAGGAGGAGACGGGACACCGTGCGCGGCGGGCCGATGGCCGGGCCGGCGCTCGCCACTGATCCTCCGTGCCCCTTGCGAGGAGATCGTGAGCGGATCATTAGGGCTCGGTAAGGCTCCGCCGGCACCGCACCGCGATCCGCGGGGCGCCCGCACGTACTCACTAGCATGTGACGGTATCCAGCCCCCGCCCCGCGGCTCCGTACCGCGGGCACGTCCCCGGAGCCGTGACCCGCCACCGTGAACCAACCGCACACCAAGCAGCCGTCATGAACCCGCACAAGGGACTCGTCCTGATCGTGGAGGACGACCGGAACATCGCCGCGCTCCAGCAGCTGTACCTGGAGCGGGACGGCTACCGCACCGAGGTGGCCGGGGACGGCCCGGCCGGCTTCGAAGCGGTGCGCAGGCGCGCCCCGGCGGCGGTCGTGCTGGACATCGGGCTGCCGGGCATGGACGGGGTGACGTTCTGCCGACGGCTGCGCGAACGGGGCGACTGGACACCGGTGCTCCTGGTGACCGCCCGCGGCGACGAGGCCGACCGGATCCTGGGGTTGGAGCTGGGCGCCGACGACTACCTGACGAAGCCGTTCTCGCCGGGCGAGCTGGTGGCCCGGGTCAACGCGGTGCTGCGGCGCGCAGCGGGCCCCGCCCGGGGCGCTCCCGTCGTCCACAGTCGGGGCCTGCTGCGGGTCGACCCGGCCCGCCGTACGGTCCAGGTGGACGGTGTGCCGGTGGAGTTCACCGCGCTGGAACTCGACCTGCTCAGCCATCTGCTCGAACACCGCGGACGAGTCTTCACCCGGCTGCAGCTGTTGGACCAGGTGTGGGGTGACTCGGCGCACCGCGACCCGAGGGTGGTGGACGTGTTCGTCTCCCAGATCCGCGGCAAGCTCGGCGGAGCCAGTCCGATCCGCACGGTGCGCGGCGTGGGCTACAGCGCCACCGACAGCGGGGAATGAGGTCGTGGACAGCCGTAGCCGACACCGACGCACGCTCGCCGGCGAGCTCGTCCTGTTCGCCACCTTCGTCGCCCTGGTCGCCGTCCTGCTCAGCGGGGGCACCGCCTGGTACACGGCCCGCGGGAACGCGGAGGCCCAGGAGCGCGACGAACTGGCCCGCCAGGCCACCGTGCTCAGCCGGATCCCTAGGTTCTCCGCGCTGCTCTTCGAGGGGGAACAGCTCATCGCCGGCGCCAACGGGGTCGAGCCGGCCGTGCTCGACCCCACCGGCGTGCTCCGCGGACCGGCCGCCACGGCCGTCTCGAACGCCCAGCGCGACCAGCTGCTCGCCCGCAAACCCCTGTCCGCGACCGGGACCCTGCACGGCCGGGAGGTCATCATCGAGGGCCGGACCTACGGTACGGGGGGCGTCGTCCTCGCCAAGTCCACCGCCGAGGTGGACGAGGCCGCCGCGCGGATCCGCCGCAGCCTGGCCCTGCCGCTGTGCGCCGGGCTGCTCGGGGCGGCCCTCGCCGCTCTGCTCCTCGCTCGCCGCATCGCCCGCCCGCTGACCCGGGCAGCCGCCCTCGCGGGCCGCCTCGCCGCAGGAGAGCGGGGGATCACCAGGTCCGCCGGATCGGGTTCCCCCACGCCCGCCCCGTCCGCCGCGCCCGCCACGGCGTCCGCCCGGACCGGACCGCCCCTCCGCGCGGACGCGGAGCGCGACCACGGCCACGACCATGGCCCCGGCCCGGACTCCGGCCCCTTGGAGGTGGGCGAAGTGACCCGGGCCCTGGCCGTCCTGGACCGGGAGCTGACCCGGGGCGAACGCCGTCGCCAGGACTTCCTGCTCTCGGTCTCACACGAGATCCGCACCCCGCTGACCACCCTGCGCGGCTACGCCGAAGCCCTGGCTGACGGGGTGATCCCCGCCGAACGCGTCCCCGAGATAGGCGGGGTACTGGGCGCCGAGGCACAGCGCCTGGACGGCTTCCTCCGCGACCTGCTGGACCTGGCGCGGCTCGAGGCGGACGTCGGGGACTTCCGCATCGACCCGGCCGACACCGACCTGTCGGCCCTCGTCACGCGGGCAGCCGCGTCCTGGCGCGAGCGGTGCGCCCGCCACGGGGTCGAATTCCGCCTGGAAACACCGGAGCCCGGCCTGCCGGCCGTCGTCCGCACCGACGGTTTCCGGGTCCGTCAACTCGTCGACTGCCTGTTGGAGAACGCGCTACGGGTCACTCCGGAGGGCCGTCCGATCGTCCTGGCCCTGGCTGTTCCGCCGGGGTGCCGCGCACGGCTCCAGGTCCGTGACGGTGGTCCGGGTCTCACTGCTCAGGACGTCGAGGTCGCCTTCGAACGCGGCGCGCTGCACGACCGCTACCGGGGCGAGCGCCCGGTCGGCAGCGGCCTGGGCCTCGCGATAGCCCACCGCCTCGCGACCCGACTGGGCGGCACCCTCAGCGTGCTCGGCCACGGGCCGGAGGGCGGCGCCGCGTTCACCCTGGACCTCCCCGCCGATGGCCAGCGCGCCGGCTCGCACTCCTGAGGTGGGGGCCACCGCGGAAGGGCAGCGGGAAGCGGAGGTAGGGCCACACGCGGTGAGGGACGATCTCGCCCTGATGGCGGTGCCCTTCGCACGGCTTTCACGACGGCGGCACGGTTCCCGCGAGCGTCCCCTCCCGCCCCGATCAACACCAGATCGCCCTACGGGCCGGGCGACGTGAAGCACCACGGGCAGTCCTCGAACCCGGGCTTCGCCACTGCGCGTGCCGCACCCCGCGCGCGCCGCTGCCACCGAGGTCCTCAGTCGTTCGCCTCGACCTTCTTGGTGAGCGTCAGGTCCGCCTTGGCTCCGGTGACTCCGCCGGGTGGGCCGACGGCGGTGCTGGTGTTGTTGTCGGGAACGGGATCGCTCTGCCGCGCGGTGGCGGTGACGGTGTTCCGGACGTCCGTGCCGTCGCCCGCGTACGCGGGGTCGAGCCGGACTTCGATGGTCCAGCTGGCGGACTGCCCGACCGCGAGCGCGCTCCTCTTCGGACAGGTGACGGTCTGTCCGCTGCGGGTGCAGCCGTCGGGCGAGGCCAGGAAGGCGAGCCCGGCGGGAAGGGTGTCCGTGACGGAAACGTCGCTGGCATCGGCGGGACCCTTGTTGACGGCCGTCAGCGTGTAGCGGAAGGTCTCGCCGGGGGCCACGGGTCCCGTCCCCACCGCCTTCTTCTCCGCCGCGATGTCGGCGGGCCCTTCGGTCACGCTGGTCGTGGTGGAAGCGGAGTTGTCGGCGGGGTCGAGGTCGATGCGGTCGGTCGGGGCGGTGACGGTCGCCGTGTTGGTCAGGGTGGTCGGCGAGGACGGCGCGGTGCCCGTGACGGTGTAGGTCGCAGAGCCTCCACGGGCCAGGTTCACCGTGGTGTCCAGCGAGCCCGTGCCGGTGGCCGCGCCGCAGGTGCTGCCGGCGGCGGTCGTGCACGTCCAGGTCACACCCGTCAGTCCGGGAACGGCGTCACGGACCCGGGCCGCGGTGACGCCGTTGGTGCTGTCGTTGCTCACCTTGACCGTGTAGGTGACCTTTCCGGATCCGGCCGGGACCGACGCCGGCGCACCGGTCTTGCTGATCGACAGGTTGACGGGAATGTTGACCTTGAGGTCACCGATGTCGTGGTTGTTGGTGGCTCCACCGGTGGAGGCCGAGAAACCGACCTTGAGGGTGGAGGGCAGCGAGGGCTGGTCGGTGATCGACGTGACGTCGTAGTCGGTGATCAGCTTCTGCATCGCGGTGCCGGGACCGGTGTCGGACCAGACGGAGAGCAGCACCTTCCCGCCCACGGGAAGGAGGAGCACCCGGACGGTGCGGTAGGCGCCCTGGCCCGCGGTTTCGACGGTGCCGCCGGGTCCGGCGGCGGAGGTGGCGTACCGGTAGCCGGTGGTGCCGTTGCCGCCGCCGCGGACCACGACCCGGTTGGCCGCGGGTCCCGGTCCGCCGTTGCCGACCAGTTTGTCGGAGAAGTTGCCGAACTCGTCGAAGCCGATGCCCAGGTAGGCCCCGGGTAGTCCGTTGTCCCGGCAAGCATTGCTGAGCCAGCTGGAGGTGCTCCGTGAACAGGAGTAGCCCAGCGCGCCGCCGAACTGGCCGACGCCGTTGGCCGCCGTGCCGTTCACGAGGAAGAAGGCGAGCCCGTCACCGCGCTTGCCGTCGTATGTTCGGCCGCCCCAGGAGGCGTAGCTGAACTCGGCCAGGAAGCCGAGGCCGGAGGAGAAGGAGTCGTTCATCCTCCAGGAGCCCGCCTGGCTGGTGGACGCGCTGGTCAGTCGGAGCCAGCCGTCCTTGACGTAGGTGGCGTTGCCGGAGGTGGTGCCGAGGCCGTTGGAGCTGTCGAACGGCTCGTGCACGGGAAAGGTGGCGTCTGCCATCCGGGGCACGGCCGGTGTGCCTCCGGTGGAGGCGGGTGGGCCCGGCGGTCCCTGGGTGGAGGACCGTCCGGGGGTGGCGGCGGTGAGGGCCGCGGCGGTGAGGGCCACGGTGCACATCGCCGCCAGGGTGCGGGGCCACCGCGCGGTGCGTCCGTGCGGTCGTGTTCCTGATGAGGTGTTCTGCACGTTGAAACCGTTTCCTCGCCGGGAGCCCCGGCCGGTTTCCCGGCCGGGGCCGTCGCATGAGCGGTAGCCGGTCCGCAGTTGTCCGCCAGTCCCTATCGGGCTGCGCGGGACGTGCCGGACCTTGTTGTTCCGTCCTTGTTCTCGGTGGCCTCCTTGTCCACTTCGAGGTCGGCCTTGGCCTCGTCGACCTTGCTGCCGGGTACGCCGGTGACCGTGCTGGAGTTGTTGCCGCCGTCCGGGTCCGCGGTCGCGGAGGAGACGGTGGCGGTGTTGACGACGTCGTCACCGTTTCCGGTGTAGTCGGGGGCGAGCCTCACCCAGATGGTCCAGGTCTTGGACTCGTCCGGTCCGAGTGCGGCTTCGGGGCCACAGGTGACGGTCTTGCCTGCGGCGGTGCAGCCGCTCGGGGAGTGGTCGAAGGAGAGGTTCTCCGTCAGGATGTCGGTTGCCTTGACCTGCTTGGCCTCGGACGGGCCCTGGTTGGTGACCGTGATCTCGTAGGGGAAGGTCTCGCCGGGTGAGATCGGGGTGTCGCTGCCGAGCTTCTTGCCGGCCTTCAGGTCGGCGCTGGGGTCGCCGGACTTGCCGCCGGGCAGTGGTGCGGTGCTGGTGTCGTTGTCGCGGTTGGGGTCGATGTTCGCGGCGGTGACCGTGGCGCTGTTGACGATGCCGGTGCCGTCGCCGGTGTAGGAGGGGTCGAGCTTGACCGTCAGGAGGTACTCGACCTTCTCGCCCACCTTCAGCGGGGTGCTCCTGGCGCAGCGGACGGTGTCGCCGTCGTAGGTGCAGCCGGACGGGGTGGAAGAGACGTAGGTCAGTTCCTCGGGCAGTTTGTCGGTGAGGGTCACGCTGTGCGCGTCCGCGGACGGTCCGTCGTTGGAAACGGTGATGAGGTACTGGAACTCCTCACCCGGCACCGGCGGGGTGTCGCCCACCGGCTCCTTGGTGACGCTGAGGTCGGCCGTGGGCGGGTTGACCTCGTCACCGGGCGGGCCGGCCGGCTTGCTGGTGTTGTTGGTCTCGTCCGGGTCGTCCGTCTCGGAGGTGACGGTCGCGATGTTCTGGATGTCCGAGCCGTCGCCGGTGTAGCCGGGGTCCAGTTTGACGGTGAAGATCCAGGTCTTGGAGGCGCCCGAGTCGAGGGTGGGCAGGGTGCCGCAGCTGACCCGCTGTCCGAGGGCCGTGCATCCGTCCGCGGAGGAGACGAAGGACAGCCACTTCGGCAGGGGGTCACTGACGCTGACGCCCTCGGCGCGGGAGGGGCCGTCGTTGGTGACGCGCACCGCGTACTGGAAGGTCTCGCCGGGGGACACCGGGGTGTCGGTGACGGTGGTCTTGTCGATCCTCAGATCCGCCTCGGGGGTGTCGACCCGGGGGTAGACCTGGTCGGAGGTGTTGTTCCGGGTGTCCGGGTCGGGTGTGTCGGAGCCCGCCGTGGCCGTGTTGGGCAGGTCCTTGCCGTCCCCGGTGTACGACTGGTCGAGCTGGACCTTGAATGTCCAGCTCACCGACGTCCCGGGGGCCAGCACCGGCTCCGGTCCGCAGGTGACCTTCTGCTGCGACTCGGTGCACTCGTCGTCGGAGGACACGTAGTTCAGGAGCTTCGGGAGCGTGTCCGTGGCCTTGACGTTGCGGGCGTCGGAGAGCCCCTTGTTGGTGACGGTGACCGTGTACGCGAACTCCTCTCCGGGTGTCACGGCATCGTTCTGCACCACGGTCTTGGCGGCGACCAGGTCGGCCTCGGGGTCGAAGGGGCCGGGTGGGACGACGGGGTCGTTGGTGTTGTTCTCCTTGTCGGGGTCGATGGCGTCCGAGTCGGTCGTGGCGATGTTCCCGAGGTCATCGCCGGTGCCCTCGTAGGAGGGACTGAGTCGGGCGACGAAGGTCCAGGTCTTCGTCTTGCCGACCGCGAGCTCGGGTTCCGGGCCGCAGGTGACCTTCTGGCCGACGGCCTTGCAGCCGTCCTTCGAGGACTCGAAGGTGATGTTCGCGGGGAGCGTGTCGGTCGCGGTGACGTTCTTCGCGACCGACGGCCCCTTGTTCGTCACCGTGAGCGTGTACGTGATCAGGCCGCCGGGCGGGACCAGCCGGCCCTCGGCCACCGGCCCGGCCGCACGCGTCGAGGTCATCTCGAGCTGTGGCGCCGCCGTCGCGGCCGGAGCGGCACCCCACAGCGGCAGCGCGCACGCGATCACACCCGCCAGCCAGGGCAGTGGCCTCCAGGGTCTCCTTGTTGCCATCGGCATCGCTTCCTGTTCTCTCCGCCCCGGCGGAGAGGCCGGGGCACGCAGGGGGAAGGGGTGTGAAGCAGCCGCACCGGTCGTGCGACGGTCTGTCCGGGACGTCCGGGTGATCAGGCCCGACGCCGCTGGCGGACGTGGAGCACCAGTCCGGTGCCCGCGGCGAGCGCCAGCCCTGACGTCCAGGGAAGCCATCCGGGGACCCCGCTCCCGGTGTCCGGGAGCGTGTGGTCGTGGTCGGGCGTGGGGGACGGTGAGGGGGCGGGAAGCGGACGGATGGGCACACCGCAGCCACCGATGTCACTGGGATGTGCTTTCCCCACGGTCGCGACGTTGTTCCCGGGGTCGGGGTCGTGCACGGTGGAGGCGGCTCGGGCGGTGTTGTCGACCGAGGCGCAGTCGCCGTCGAAGTCACGGGCGAGCCCCACCGTGAAGCGGTACTCGGCCGTCTCGCCCGGGTCGAGGTGGTCCGAGCCGCCGCAGATGACCGTGGCCCCCTCGGCCGTGCAGCCGTCCGGGGAAGCCACGAAGGACAGGGCGCGGGGCAGCGGATCGGTGACCGAGACGTTCCTCGCCGTGGACGGACCGTCGTTCCGGACCGTCATCACGTAGGCGTAGGTCCCGCCGGGCATGACCGCGTCGGTGCCGTCGGCGAGCTCGTACTGCTTGGCCAGGGTGAGGTCCGCCGAGGCCGGGGCAGGGCCTCCGTCCTCGCCCGGAAGGCCGGTGAGCTCGGCGGTGTTGTTGGATCGGTCCGGGTCGTCGGTCCGGGCCCCGACACGGACCCGGTTGACCAGGTCGGATCCGTCACCGGCGTAGTCGGGAGCCAGCCTGACCCGGATGGTGAACGCCACCTGCCGGTCCGGGGCGAGGACCGCGCTCTCGGGGCAGAAGACGGTCCCGCCGTACGCACCGGCCTCGCCCGTGCAGCCGTCCGGAGAGTCCACGAAAGCCAGACTGCCGGGAAGGTCGTCAGCCACCGACACGTCGGTGGCCTGCGAGGGCCCGTGGTTCCGCGTGGTGAGGGTGTAGGCGAAGACGGTCCCGGGAACTACCGGATCCGTTCCTGCGAACTGCTTGGAGACGGCGAGATCCGCACGCGGGCTCTCCACCGTCCCGTCCGGCGGACCGGCCCCCGGATGCGGGCCGGTGTTGTTGGCGGTGTCAGGATCGTGGGTGTCCGACGTCGCCGTGGCCTGGTTGAGGATGTCCGATCCGTCACCGGTGTACGCAGGGTCCAGACGGACGGTGATGACCCACGAGGCCGTCTCGCCCGGGTCGAGTTTCACCACCGGACCACAGGTCACCCGCCGGCCCTCGGCCGTGCAGCCGTCCTTGGAACCGACGAAGGACAGGGAGGGCGGGAGCTCGTCGGCGGCGATGACGTTCTTGGCCTGCGCGGGCCCGTGGTTGACCACCGTGATCCGGTAGTCGAAGGTCTCACCGGGAGCCACGGCGCGGGGCCTCACCGGAGCCAGGACCACCAGACCGGCGCGCGCGGGGGTGCCCTCCGGCCGAGCCTCGTCCGTCTCGGAGTTCCCTTCCTCCCCCGGTTCGACGCGCCCGGTAGCCCCCACCGGGGAGCCGGAGGGCTCCACCACATCGCTTCCGGCCTCCGCGCTTCTTCCCTCACCTGTGCATTCCGGGTCGGCAGGAGGACGGCTCACCGCTCCCTGCACGTCTCCGTCCACGAGCGGCCCTCGCCCGTCGGCCGACGCCGTCTGACGGTCCGTAAGCGGCGACACCTGGCGGGCGCAACCGTTCCCCGACCCTTCCGGCGACGGGAGGAGGGCCGCTGACGCGGGAAGAGCGGACGCTCCGGAGAGGACCGCCCCCACCAGAACACCGGGAATCACGTACACCGCCCTGCGCCGCAGGCCCGCTGCGCCCGCCCCGGCCCACACCACCTTGCGACCGCCCGCCATGAAGGGCCCTCACTTTCCCGCACGGGGCACCCGGCCCACATTCACTGACAGATCGTTACGGGCATTCTGTCCATAAAATATTAAGAAGTGACATATCGTCATGCTCCGATCGGTGTCGCACCGCCACCAGGGCGGCCGCCCCACGGGCTGACGGAACCCCCGACCGCAGAAGTCCACGCCACCCCGGCCCGGCGCCACCTCCCCCGCGACCGACACACGGTCGGACCAAGACCACCTCCGCCCTCCGGCCCCTCCGCCCCCATCCCTCGAGGCACCCGAAGGCGTCCACGCCCACCACCCCCTGGAGCGGACCGTCCCCACGCAACCGAGCGACCGGAGACACGCGATCCGAGCCACCGCCCCGGGCGGCGCGCCCCGCCGAACGCCCCCCGACAGGTACGGACACGGCAACCCGCCCATGGCGGCCGTACGAGCAGAATCCGTTCGCCCTTACGGCGAGGGATCCAACACGGCATCACCCCGCCCGTGCCGGTGAAGGCCTCCGCTGCACGCCGTCCGGCGCCACTTCGGCCACGCGTCGCCGACCGTGCCGGTGCGGCCGGTGCGGTCGGCGCGGTCGGTGCGGTCCGTGCGGTCGGTGCGGTCCGTGCGGTCGGTGAAGCCCTGCTCGGGCGCGGAAAGGATCCGGTAGGGGCGCCGGGGTCGTCAGACCAGGTGGGCGAAGTGAATGGCGTCGGCGGCTGCAGCTCCGGCGGTGACGGCGGGGACGGCTCCCTGCTCCCAGGTCCGGCCGGTCAGGTCACCTGCGGCGTAGAGGCCAGGGATGTTGGTCTGGCGGCCGTCGTCCACGGCGACGTAGCCGTCGCCCAGGGCGAGGCCGTGCTCTGCGACCAGGCGTTCGACGAGTGGGACCTGGCGCTGGGGCCGGGGCCACAGCAGGGTCTGGCGCTCCAGGAGGGTGCCGTCGGCGAACTCCACGGCGTGCAGGTCGCCGTCGGTGTGGTGCAGGCGGGTGATCTCCCCCTGGATGAGGTCACTGCCCTGCTCGCGCAGGCTCTGACGCAGTTCGTCGGCGCCGGGCAGCGAGGTCGGCGCGATGGCGAGGGTGTCGCCGGTCCAGGCGCGGAAGGCGGTGGCAGCCATGCCGAGGTAGCCGGCTTCGTCGGCAACCAGGGCCCAGGTGCGGTCGGCGTTCTCCTCGCCGATGCAGAAGGGGCAGTGGATCACCGTGCGGCCCCAGCACGCGGCGAAGCCCTCCACACCGTCGGGATGCCGGTCGATGACACCGGTGGCCAGGATGACGTTCCGGGCCCAGGCGGTGGTCCCGTCGTCCGCGTGCACGGTGAAGCCGTCGCCGGGCAGCGGGGTGATCTCGCTGACCGTGGCGTCGAGCCGCTGGGCCAGTCCGTAGCGGTCCAGTTCCGCCCAGGCGCGAGTGCGCAGTTCGTCGGGGGTGGCACCCTCCAGGCCGATCAGGCCGTGCACGCCACGGGAGGCGGCATTGCGGGGCGGGGCGGGCGACTCGATGACCAGGGTGCGGCAGCGGTAGCGGGTCAGGGTCAGCGCGGCGGTCAGGCCGGCGGGCCCGCCGCCGATGATCACGGTGTCGTACTGGGCGGTGCGGTCCACGGGATACCTCCGAAGGGACTTGACGAAATCGAATGACCGGCGGTCATACTAATGACCAACGGTCATTCGCTTGAACCCATTCCCATTGGAGGAAATGTGACCCACACCACCGGCCACGCTTGCGGCCCGCAGGACGACAACCACACCCACGGCCCCGGGGCCGCCTCGCACCCGGACTTCGCCTGGGACGACCTCTACACCGGCGACGGCAGCGACACCCCCGACCCCGACCCCATGCTCCTGGCCCCCGCCGACGACCTTCCCCCGGGCAGGGCCCTGGACCTGGGCTGCGGCGCCGGCGGCAACGCCCTCGCGCTCGCCGAACGCGGCTGGCGCGTCACCGGCGTGGACCTCGCCCCCCGCGCCATCGCCTCCACGCGAGCCAGTGCCCGCGCCCGCGGCCTGGACGACCGGGTCGAACTCGCCGTCGCCGACAGCGCCACCTGGCGACCCGAGACCGCCTACGGCTTCGCCCTCAGCTCCTACGCACTGCCACCCCGCGGCCCTGCCCGCACCGCCACCCTCGCCGCCCTCGCGGCAGCCCTCTCCCCGGGCGGGATCCTGGCACTCGGCGAATGGGACGAGGAAGGTTGCGACTGGGGCAAACCCGGCGATCTGGCCACCCTCACCGAGCTCGCCGAAGCCCTCACCGGCCTCGGCCTGGACGTCGTCCGCGCCGAACGGCAGGTCGTGCCGAGGATCCAGCACCCCAGCGAGGACCACGCGGTCATCGTCATCGCCCGCAAACCGCATGACACCCTGGAGTCCGCCCATTGACCGACCACCGGTCAGACAACCGCCTGACCACGAAGGAGGGACCGTGCCCGCGGACGAGTCCGCCCCCGCCCAGCCCACCGGCCGCTTCCAGCCCCCGGACGTTCGCCGCCGCCAGATCCTCGACGCCACCGCCGCGCTGCTCCTGGACGACGGCTACGAAGCGCTGACCGTCAGCAAGGTCGCCGCCCGCGCCGGGGTCGCCAAGGGCACGGTCTACCTCTACTTCGACTCCAAGCAGGAACTCCTGGCCGCCCTCCAGGCCGAGATGTGGGACCGCATGCTCCAGCAGCCCGGCGCCCTCCTGGAGCAGCCCGGCCTGACCTGGACCGAACGCCTCGACGGACTCGTCGCCGCCTGGATCGCAGCCGAGCAGGACCACCACGAGCTCTACCACCGGCTCTTCCACGAACCCGGCGGCGCAGCCGGCGAGGAACCCATGGGCGCCGCCCGCGACCTGCTCGTCGCCCTCCTCACGCAAGGCCACGCCGCAGGTGAGTTCGACGTCCCCGACCCCGAACTCACCGCCGACTTCCTCACCCACGCCTACACCGGCCCCTGCCACCACACCCCGACCGACACCGACATCACCACCGCCGTCCAAGTCCTCTTCCGCCGCGTCGTCGCCGCCCGCCCACCGAGCGACCCGGCCGCCTGATCACCTCTGGCGAAGGCCGTCGCGCTCCGGTTCTCTCGGAAATGAGCAGCCCCCGGGGGACCGGAGAGTCCCACCGGGAAATTTCCGGCTCGCCCCTGATCTCCGTTCTCACGCCCCCTCGCAGAACGGCTCGGGCCCGGCGGTCGACGCCGTGACGAAGCCCACGAGAGCGGGGCACGGCCGCTGCGGCATCGCCCGGCAAAAACTCCAGAGCCAGCTCGACGCCCCGGAAGAGGCGGGTCGTGATCCCGTCCCCTCGAAGAGGGTCAACACCCGGGCCAGAGGGCGGTGGACTTCGCCCGCACCGTCACGAAAGCCGTCCCCCACCAGCGGGGACGGTCCCGATACGGCTCCGGCCGTGGAGGGACGGGACGTCTCACTCCTCCGGACCCCGGGGGTCGTGCCCCCGGGCCGTACGGCCTTCCGCCGTGATCTCATGCCCCGCGCGCCCGGACGCGGTCGACTGCCGGCCCACGGCTCGTGCCGCCCGCCCGGCCACGGCGGTCGGGCAGCACGAGCGGCCCCTATCTGGCGGTGGCGGGGAAGCCCACTCCGGTCAGGCCCTCCGAGATCCCCCACGGTTCGCGCCCCGTCCCGGGGTCGGCCGCCGCGGCGGAGAGGGATGCCCGTGTGGGCACACCGCGGAGCTCGCCCATGCCATCGGGTCCGATGAACTCGCCTCCTTCCAAGCCCGGTTCGGTCGCCGCGTACAGCTGCGGGAGCGCGCGCCCCGCTCGGGGCGCTGGGCGAGCAACGGGTTGCCGATGCGGCCGAGGAGCAGCTTGACGAGGCCTGAGGCGTCGCGGGTCTGGAGCCGGGTCGCCGTGTAACCGGAGTGGGCGAGGACGCTTCGGACCGGGCTGCCGGATCCGCTCAGGCGGCGGTGCAGTTCCTGCCCGAAGACGGCGTTGGCGAACTTGGACTGGTTGTAGAAGGTCATCACCACCCGGAGCTTCATGCCGTTCGTGTGGTACCGGATTGTACTGGGCATTGTGCTGTTTATGCTGGTGGGAGCCGGTGCGCTGAGCCCGCACGCGGGCGAGTCCGGCGGCTGACAGGGCCGCCGCACGGGGTCGCGATCTAGCGCTTCCGTGCACCTGATTGCAGCATCACGCCATGATCATCTCCCACTATTCTCCCAGTCGTCTCCCACTGGGGAGGGGGGATGCGCCCCACGAGGGCGTGTGCGTCCGCAAAGTAGGGGGTGACGCGGAAGGGCCCGCACGGCTAAGAGAAGCCGTGCGGGCCCTTGCCGAGCGCGGCCATCGCCTCGGCGAGTCCCATGCCGTGGCCGGGACAGGGAGCCCGGCGACGGTGGGGACGTCGGTGCAACCGGCCTTCTTCCCGGCAACCAAGGCGCGGATCTGGGCCTTGGTTGCCGTCCCGCGCAGCGGTATCGCGGAGCCAACTCAGGTCGTGTCCCCCGTCGTGGTGTAGCCGATCACGGTCCGTTGCCTCCGCTTCGGAGCCGTCCGGGACGTGCCGCTGCGGTCCGTCGTGCGATCACCGCTGGTCCCGGCTCGGCGAGCCCCAACAGGGCCGCCGGCGAGGGCGAATCGGGCCACGACCTGCGGATTCCGCCAGCTTGATCGGCTACACCACTCGGCGGGACGCCATCCCAACTCAGCCCACGCATTGCCCTCGTCCGCATGTCCAGAGGCGCCCGCGCCGACGAGTTTACCGCGGCGGCGGACCGTTCCGACTTTCCTGCCGGTTGATGTCGGCCGGTGATCGGCCGCGTCCAGCTGCTCGGCGAACGGGAGGCCGCCGCCATAAGTGGGAGGGCATGCCCTCCAGCCCGCACCACCCCGCACCCGCGCCGAAGAACCTCTCGGGCGCGGACGCCGAGGACCTCGCGCTGTACCGGGAGAAGTTCCGGTGCCGTCCGCCGGAGTCGCTGGACGAGTTTCACGGCCCGACCCAGGGGGTCGTCGAGCTGCCGCTGCACCTGGCCTGGTCCGGGATGACCTCGTACGACCCGGGCAAGCCGCGCCGGCGTATGGGCCTGCACCACACCGTCCTGCACGAGGGGCTGCGCGAGGACCTGCCCCGCTCCCTCGACCGGGACCCGCTCCTCCAGCTGTGGCCGGTGCTGCGCACCCTCGTCGGGCGTACCGTGCGCACGGTACGGGAAGACGCCTTCCCCCAGCTCACCTCCCGCACCCGGGCAGCCGCGTGACGGGCATGCCGGAGCCGCACACACGGCTCCTGGCGGATGTGATCACCCTCGGCTCCCCCGTACCCCCTGGTCCTCTGGTCCTCACCGGCGGGTACGCCGTGCGGGCGCACCGTCTCGTGAACCGCCCCAGCCAGGACCTCGACGTCGCCACCGAGAACCCGGCGCCCATGGCCGACATCGCGGCTACGCTGCGCGCCGGCCTGGAAGCCCGCGGCTGGAAAGTGCACGCGCTGGAGACCGCCCCGCTGTCCGCCCGCTTCACCGTGACCGACCCGGCCACCGGGCAGGACTGCGAGATCGACATCCTCAAGGAGATCTTCTGGCGGCCGGTCGCCCAGAGCCCGTACGGGCCCGTCCTCGCGGAGGAGGACGTGATCGGGACCAAGGTCCGCGCCCTCGCCGACCGCGGAGCGCCCCGTGACCTGATCGACGTGTTCGCAGCCTCCCGCCGTTGGAACACCGCCGATCTCGAGGAATTCGGCCGCCGCCACGCTCGCGGCCGCTTCGAGCGCGAAGACCTGCAGGCAAACCTCGCCGGATCCGAGTGGACCGACGACGAAGCCTTCGCCGCCTACGGCCTGGACCAGGCCACCGTCACCACTCTTCGTGCCTGGGCCGTGGAGTGGGCCGACGACCTCGCGGCCCGACTCCTCGAAGAGTCGGATGATCCGGACATCGACTGATCACGACTGACCGACCACCGGAAGCGAGAGCCTGGGGAAGCCAAGCGAGGGACAAGTACGCGCTACTGGAGCCGGCCACCGGTACGCCCCGGAAGGGGTGCTGCGGCCGGACTGATCCCGCTGGCACGCGAAGAGTCCGAATGGAGCCTCTCCCCTGCCTCCCATAAGATTGAGGTGTTCCTCGGGAGGTGCTTATGGAGCAGGCCTGGGAGGACGGTCGCCGTGACTGGCGACCTTGAGCGTGGCCAGGCGGACTTCGCCGGACGGCGGTGGGCCAAAGCCCATAAATCCACGGACGCCTGCATGACCGACCTGGGCGCGCTGCGCCGACAGCTGGGTAAGCAGATGGAGCTGCTGGAGGCGCACATGCCCGGCGGCGCCCGTACGCACGATCAGAAGGCCGCTCTGCGCGGCCTCATGCCCGTGTTCGCGATGGCCCCGATCCCGGCGGCCTACCTGGCCCGCATCCCGTATCCATGGCCCTGATCTACGGAAGGCACGACCTTCAGGTCGGGTTGAAGGTGGCCGAGGCCGCGAGCGCCCGCCGCGGATGGCCGCTGCACGTGATCGAGAACGCCGCCGACGACCCCGCCTTCGAACAGCCCGACGCCTTCCTGGAAGGGCTGCGGATGGAGATCTGCGTCCCGCTCTGCCCTCAAGCCGCATGACCACACGGAAAACGACCGACCGCACAAGAGTCAAGCGTAAGAGGAGGCAGTAATGGTGATCGCCATGCTTGTGGACAACCCCCATGGTTCACAGGAGATCTACGACAAGGTCCGGGAGCAGCTGGGCCTGCAGGACAAGCCCGCCGGCGGCATCTTCCACGCCGCGGGACCGAGCCCCACCGGTGGCTGGCGGGTCATCGAGATCTGGGAGTCGGAGGAGGAGGCGAAGCGATTTGCCAAGGAGCGTCTTGCCCCCGCTCTCCAGGCCGCCGGCATGCCGGGCCCGCTCTCGCCCCCGCAGTTCTGGCCGATCCACACCTACATGTCATGACATCACATGACAGTGAAGCCCCGGTGCTCCGCCCCGGGGCTTCTCCAGGACACGAGCTCCGTCGTTTGCCCGCGTCACGGTGCGCCCGCCGCACGACACTGCTCTCGTGAGGCGACGCACCTGCGTATGCGACGCGACGTCCCCCGGCTCCCACCGCTACTTGACGCGGTCCCGCCGATCCGGGACCTGCAGGTCCTTGATCGGCAACGTCATCCGCGAGATCCGACCCTTGCTCGTGGAAGGCGGGCTCGCTCCTCCTCCGGCGGCCATCCGTTACCGATCCACCTCAGATCTCCTCGCCGCCGCACGAAGCGAAGACGACACACCGACAGGTTGGTTCCTTACGGCTCCAATGAACGCGACAGCACTGGTAGGCGGCGCCGAGCATGACCTTGCGGACCGCCTTGACCAGACCGGAGTGGTGATCGCCGATGACCAGGCGGACCCCAGTCAGGCCCCGCTCGCACAGCGAGCGCAGGAACCCACTTCAGAACATCTCACTCTCGCTGTCGCCGACCATCAGCCCGAGGACCTCGCGTCCGCCGTCCTGCGTGATGGCGATGGCGATGGCGGTGACCACGGCCTGCGAGACGATCTGGTGGTTCACCTGGGCCTTGCAGTAGGTGGCGTCGAGGTAGGTGTAGGGGAAGCGGGTGAGGTCCGGGGGCCGTGTGCGGAACGCGTTCAGTTCGACGTCGAGGTCGCCGCAGATTCTGGAGACCTCGCTCGTGGGGATTTCGGTGTCGCCGCCGAGGGCTTTGACCAGGTCGTCCGCGCTGCAGGTGGACACTCCCTGCACGTATGCCTCCATGACGACCGCGTAGAGGGCCTCGTCCATGCGCCGTCGGCGTTCCAGCAGGCTGGGGAAGAACGACCCGGTGCGGACCTTGGGGATCGCCAGGTCCAGGTCCGGCCTGTGTGGTCAGCAGCTTCGCCCGGTGCCCGTTGCGCATCGTCGTGCGCGTCTCGGGGTGCTCCCCGGGTTCCGCACCGATGTGGGCCGTGGCTTCGGCCTCGATGAGTTCCTTCAGGATCCGCTGGGCCAGGACCCTGATCAACTCGATTCCGTTCGCCGTACGCAGTGACTCCATCAGGCGGAGCAAGTCATGCTGGGACAAGGCCATCACGTCACCTCTCACGTCAACGAGCTTCGCCACTCGGAGAGTTGCGCGATGGCTGCCCCATGACCAGGGACCATGCAGAGATCGCTGTTACACCACGTCGTGGGACGCCACCCAGTCGCGGCGAACGCCTCCGCGTCCCGTGGCTTGATCCGGTTCAGAGGCCGACAGTCCACGACCAGCCCGGTACCGTCCGCCTTTCGCGCGAACCAGTCCGGAGCGTGCGAGCGGCGGCGCCCGCCGGATGTCCAGAACAGCCACATCGGCTGCGACGCGAATGCTGTGACCTGCTGGTCGAAGTCCAACAGCATCGCGTGATCCCGTTCCAGCCAGGACTCGTACCCGACGTGCCGGCCGAGTGTGGCCGCCCACCACAATCCCGGATAGTTGCGCTGGCCCTTCCACGACGGGAACGACCTCACCGGGCGGCAGCCCTCGAACGGAACCGCCGCCGCGTCGCACAGGTCTACGCGGTGTTCACCACCGTCCCGGTCGATGTATGCCACCTCGAACCCAGCGCCGGAGAAGGGACGCCCCCGGTCACCGATCTCAGAACCGCACCCATACCTCCACGGTGGCAAGCTACGAACCACCTTGCTCGCCACCTTCGCCAGATTCACCGGGACGAGCGGTTCATGGTTCGCCAGTTCTCACAGGAAGACCTGGCCGCCTCGGTTCAGGTCGCCGTTCGGGGAGCCTGCTCGTTCACGCGGCCCTCCCACACCCCTACTCAGAACCCGTCGCCCCATCCGAAAGTGACGTTGTACGCGCGCTGGAGTGCGTGTCGGCCGTGGTCTCCGTCGGCGTAGGCCCATGCGAGGGCTGCGGAGAAACCAGAGCAGAAAGACTCCGCCGCCCGGCCCGGCCGCACCCACGACAACACCGCCGCCCGCCACGACCACATCCTGGCCCACCCGCGCGCCGCCGGCCTCGGAGCCTTGGCCGACCCCGGCTCCCGCGGCCTGGACAACGGCATCCTCGACCCCGTGATCGTCACCGGCTACGCCGCCAGCCGCACCCCAGGCGAGAAGGACGCCAATCGCGTCCTCGCCGTGGGACGAGCGCCGGTCGAGCGCGGCTTCGCCCACCTGAAGAACTGGCGGATCCTCACCAAGCTCCGCACCGACCCCGCCCGAGCCACCCAGCTCCTGCGAGCCCTGCTCGTCCTGACGAACCTCGAGGTCAACAGGTGACAGCGGGATCCCCTCGACCGACTGCCCAGGAACTGCTCGTCCGCCCGGTCACCGCAGGACGGATCGGTCCACCATGCCGGATCCCGTCAAGAGCTCGATTTCCTCCTGCGGCCGGAAACTGCCGTCTGTTGCCAGCCGCGCACGGTGTGTAGTTTCTCAGCGACATGTTGCACGAGGAGGGGAATTGTCGATGCCTGCGGTGAATCCGGAAGTGGGCTACTCCTACCGGTTGAAGAACAAGCGCACGGGCCTCTACCTGACCAGCGCCGACTTCAGCGCGAGCACCTACGCGACGATCTACCCGTCGGTCGCGAGTGGCCAGGGCCGGCTGTCGCAGACGTGGAACGTGCTGAGCCTGGACAACGGCGAGTACCTGATCGAGCAGAAGGTCGGCGGGACGATCCTGACCGCGGACAACTACTCCAGCGGCGCGGTGCGGGTGAACCTGGACAACCCGCAGAACACCGCGAACACCACCGTCCGCAACAGCCAGATCTGGATCCTGCGCCCGGAGGGGACCGGGTACACGCTCAGCAACAAGAACGGCGGCCTGTTCCTCACGCCCGACGGCTTCGGCAACGGCAACGGCCAGGTCAACAAGTACTACCGGGTCTCCGGCGCGGACGGGGACTCCCAGATCTGGGAGCTGGAGCGCGAGGCCAGCTACGACCGGATCATCAAGGCCGAGGTCGGCCCCACCAACTACGGCGCCAGCCCTGTGCCGGCCCCGACCGCCTACACCCGGCCCAACCCCGACGCGACCCCCGAGGTCCTGATCGGCACCACGATCCTGCCCTCCCCGCTGGTCACTGACGCCGCCCTGGGCCAGGCCCGCAAGGCCCAGGAGAGCCCCTACTACCTCCTCAAGCGGTACGGCTTCTACAAGGTCGTCTACTACTACGACCACAGCGGCCAGATCGCCAAGACCGAATCCCAGAGCACCACCGTGGGCATGTCCACCACCAACGCCCGCGAAGTGGAGACCACCACCGGCATCTCCGTCACCGCCACGACCTCGATGGAGTACAAGGGCTTCTCCGCCTCCCTGAGCACCACCGTCAGCTACCAGCTGCGCACCAAGGTCGCCACCGAGACCACCCAGGCCAGCAGCACCACCGTCACCGTCGAGCGCTCCTACCCCGCCAACGGCAAGCGGCTGGCCCAGAGCATCTGGTTCCGCGCCGACCGCTACGTCCTGGAACGCACCGACGGCAGCAAGGTCATGGAGTGGCAGACCACCACCGACCAGGACACCGTCGACAGCGTCTACCCACCCGCCACCGGCTGACAGCCACAGCGACGAACTGATCGGCGGCCCCTCCGCAGCAGGGCCGCCCGTGCCACGGGCAGCCGTCGGCGGATCATCGGGACCCTTGGTTTCGGCCATCCGCCGACGGCTGCCGTTCTCTGTGCACCACAGGCCGTGCCCGTTGGCCGGCGGGGTGCGTTTCACGTACAGGAGTACCCGATTGCCGTGTGCAGGTGGCTACCAGAGTCAGGTCTTCGCCGCGGGCGGGAGTCCCTTCCCCTTCACTGTTCGGGGTCTGGAGGACGCGGCGCGCGCGGCGCTGCCGCGGCCCCGTTTCGACTACATCGCGGGCGGTGCCGGATGGGAGCGAACCGTGGCGGCCAACGAGGACGCCTTCGCGCGATGGGGTCTGAACTACCGGGTCCTCCGCGACCACCGGGCACCCAGCCATGCCCACACCCACCCTGACCTGCTGTTATTTACGCGTCAGAGTCAAGCTTAGCCCAGAGGATCTTGACCTGGCGGATGGCCCATGCCTTCCCCTTCCGCCAGATGACGTCAATGATGGCCACGATGGCGGCTGTGGTGAGGACGGCCAGCACCGTGCCGAGGCTCACTCCGAGTCCAGCGGAGGCAACAAGAGCTGCCACGCCCATGCGTCCGTCGAGGTCGAGCATGTTGACGGGGTCACCGCACACGTATTCGTAGTTGTTGCAGCTACCCGCTGACAGGATCGATCGACAGGAAACGTCCTGTGGCCGAGTTGTACAGCCTGACACCCATGAGGGTGAGTCCGGTCACAGTCTCACCAGACCGCTGGTGGGCGCCGAGCCAGTCGTAGCGGACGTCTGCCTGACCGGCCCGGGGGTTGCCGTACTCGTCGGCGTCGAGCACCGTGGGCGCGACACCGGCGGCCAGCGGGAGGAGCAGGCTGACGTCACCGTGAACGTTGGTGAGCTGCAGGACCGTGCTGCCAGTCTTGGCCGTGGTGGCGGCCAGTCGGCCGTCGAGGCCGGTGACCATGCGCGTCAGCGCGCCGGCACCGTTCGCCTGTCGCCCTGTCGCCCTGTCGCCCTGTCCGCCTCGGGCCGTACCCGGGCGAAGTCAGACCGGAAGGGTCCCCACCAGGTGAGAGGTGACGGAGCAGACCCAGGCCCCTCCAGCGGAGGTGCGTGCCGGGTGAGGGGCGACGTGGTGGTCGGGGCAGAGCGGCCAGATGAGCCGATCCGTGTCGGCGAGGAAGCACTGCACTCCCTCTGCCGCCTCGACCGTGATGTCGACCGGGTCGACGCCCCGCACCCTTTCGTGCCCGACGGCGAGATGGCCGGTCAGTTCGCGCTCGCTAGGGGGTTCGTAGAGCACTGGTACGTCGAGGGTACGGCCGGTGTCGTGGTGGACCTCGGCGAGTAGCGCGGCGACAGTCCGCTTGGCGTGCTCCTGCCGGTACGCACCAAGGAGAGGGGCGAAGCGGGCGGGATGCATGGAGCCATTGTGCGTGAAGGTCGTCCAGAGGAAGTCGAGAAGTTCCGGCGAACCGAGGTGGTCCTCCAGGTCGATACCGAGGTCGTCGGCGAGCGAGCGGAGCCAGGCCCGGAACGCCGGGTCGTCCGCTGCCAGAGAGGTTTCTGAAGACATGTCGCTCCACGAAAGCGTCCCGGCCGGCGTGGGCCGCCGGCCGGGACTCACGGTTCATCAGGAGTAGCGGCCTCCGCCGCCGAAGTTCTGTCCGACACTCCAAGCGTACTGGCGTCCACGCCAGGTCGCCGTTCCGTAGGCGGAAAACATCACGGAGTCACCGGGGTCGAGGCGGCAGTTCCAGAAATAGCACTTGTACCAACCGCGGCCCTTGGAGTAGTTATTCGAGTACCAGGCGCCGTGGAAGTTGTAGCTCCCGAGCTCACCGTGGCGGTACTTGTCCGACGTGACGTACTGTCCGCGGATGTGGATGTACCACTTGAATCCGCTGTGGATCCAGGCGGTCCCCCAGGACTTGCGGAAATGGAAGTCCCAGTTCAGCGAGCAACGCCAGCTGCTGTCGCAGATGCGCCGGATGCGGACGCACACATCCTGGCGGCACTTCGACTGAACGCGTTCCTTGAGCCGGGTGCCGTCGAGGTCCTCCTTGTTCTGAGGGTCGGCGCACGCGTAGTCGTAGGCGTTGCAGCTGCCGCCGTTCATCGGGTCGGCCGACAGGAAGCGCCCTGTCTGCGGGTTGTACAGCCGCATGCCCATCAGGAGGACGCCGCTCAGCGTCTCCTTGGACCGCAGATGCGCGCCCGTCCAGCCGTATCGGGCGGCCGTACCGCCGATGCGCGGATTGCCGTACTCGTCGTTGTCGAGGGCAGTGGGCGCGACAGCGGTGTCCAGGGGCAGCGCCAGGGCGATGTCCCCGTGGAGGTTGGACAGCTGCAGGACGACCTCGCCCGTGCCGCTCGTTGTCGCGACGAGGCCCGTCGAGGCGGACGCCACGTTACGCGTCAGCTTGCCTGTGCCGGTGTCCTCGGTGATCCAGCGGGGCGCGTCCCCGTCGGCACTGTAGTGGTTGACCTTGCTGCCGGTCCTGATCCAGGTACCGGCGTTGTCCTTGTCGACCGTCCAGGAGCGGATCCGGCGAGTGGCGTCGAGCTGGAAGGTCTGCCGCTGGCCGCTGGCCGTCTGCTGGTGGACGCGATCGTTGGCGTAGTAGCCGAAGGTGCCGTGTCCCGGGACGGAGGTGGTGCGACCGAGGGCGTCGTAGGCGTATCCGGAGTCGACGAGCCGGTCGGCACTGTCGTACGTGTACGTCTTGGTGGTGCCGCCGGCGGCAGGGCAGTCCGTGCCGGGGGCTCCGGCGGCTGTGGTGACACCGGTGCGGTTGCTGCGCTTGTCGAAGGCGTACGTTCGCCGGGTGCAGACCGTGTCGGACGTGTCCTCGACGGAGGTGAGCCGTCCGGCCGCGTCATACCGGTATGCCTGGTCGGACCAGCCCGAGTGGGTCATGTTCTGGCCGTGGACGGAAACGGTCACGGAGTCGGAGTAGACCGTGGTGCCGTCGCTGTCACGAGTGTAGATACGGCCCGTCGCGTTGCCAGCCGGGTCGGTGTCCTGCCGCACGGAGTAGCCGCCGGGCAGCCGCTCGACCGTGACCGAGCCGTCCGGTCCGTACGTGGCGGTGAACGTGCCCGCCACCGAGTCCGTCATCGAAGTGACCAGACCCCGCGGTTCCGTCGTGGTGTCGTAGACGTATGTCACCGTCGAGGGAGCGGAATCAGACACTGAGGCGGTCCGGCCCACCAGGTCGTAGGCGGTGGTGGTGGTTCCGCCGTCGGCGTCGGTATACGAGATCGTCCGACCCAGCTCGTCGTAGGCGCGGGTGACGGTTCCACCGGCCGGAGTTGTCGTCCGGGTCACACGGCCGGTGGCCGGGTCGTACTCGGTGATCATGTCTGGCACCGCCTGGCCGAGACCGCCGGTGACGGCCTCCTTGGTCTGGCGGCCCGCGGCGTCATAAGTGACGGTCGTAGTACGGGTGACACCGTTCGCGGTCTCGATCGCCCGGGCGGGATTGCCCCACCAGTCGTACTCGGAGGTGGTGTCGATCAGCTCGGAGGGCTGGGTACCCGCGTTGGCGATCGCACCGGCCGGACCCGACCAGCAGAGCAGGTCCGCCCACTCGGGACGGCCCTTGCAGGAGCCGGTACCGTCGGCCGCCCAGTAGGCGTTGACCTTGCTCGCGGCGTCGTTTCCGCTACCGCCCGGGAGGACGGAGGAGACAACGCGTCCTTCGGCGTCGTAGCCCCAGCTGCTGGTGATGTTCAGCCCGTCGGAGTCCTGGATGAACAAAGTCCTCAGACCCTTGGCCCAGTCGTACTGAGTCTCGTCCACCCGCTTCTCGCCCATGACGGAGTCGTAGCCGCGCAGGCGTGCGCCCCTGATCTCCAGGGTGACCCGGTCGCGAACCGTGGCGGAGCCGTCGGTGGGACGCCCCTCGTCGTACTCCTTCACCGTCCAGTCCTGGGCTGGGACCGACGTGCCGGCGGCGACGAGTGTTGTCGTGCCCTCCTTCAGGTCCGCGGTGAGGTCGATCCGGCGCAGCGGGCCCCACGACTCCAGCTCCCGCAGGCCGTTGTCGCTGTACAGCGTACGGCTGGACAGCAGCCCCGCCCGCTCGGCGGATGCGAGTGCCGCGATGCCGAGGTCCTGTTGGACGGCGCGGTCCGCGGCCGTGAGTCCGAGTGCGACCGCGCGGTTGGACGCCGTCAGCTCACGGACGATGTTGCCGAAGCGGTCGTACTCGGTGGTGGTGACGTGGCCACCCGGGGTCACGGTGTTGGCCAGCTGCCCGGACACGCCCAGATAGTGAATGCCCGCCCGACGGTAGTCGGTGGCGGTAAGGGCGGATCCGTCGTGCGCTGCGGGCACCGCGTCGGCCGGGAAGACCGCCGTGGCGTCCGTCGGGGATTCCTGCTGACCCCAGGTCCGCGTCTGCGTCGCGCCCATCTGGTACGGCGCCGTGGACCCGGTGAGCGGCACGCCGTAAACGATGCTCGACGTCGCGGTTCCCTCCAGCGTGCCCGGCGTGCCCTGCTTCAACGCCGGGCGGGACACCTTGAGCAGCATGCCGTCACCAGCGGTCGCGGCCTGTCCGGCCTTGCCGTACGTGAACGTCCACGGCAGCTCCCCCGGTGGGGTGAGGCTGGTGACACGGCCTGCGGCGTCGTAACCGTAGACGGTCTTGAGCGCCGGGGTAATCAGAGGGTTCCACGCCTCACGCAGGCGCCCGGAGGAGTCGTAGGCGTATGCCTGGACGGTCTTGGCCGTGGCGGAGGCGGCACCGGGCTCGGTGGCCCACAGCCGGAGCTGCTTCACCTGGCCTGCGTAGTCACCGGGGGTGGTGTCGGTGGCCGTGGTCGCGGTGGCGTAGACGTACTCCAGGCTCCGGCAGCCCTTTGTGGAGGGGGTCGCGGCGCAGGTGGCACCGTTGGCGGCCGAGGTCGCGCCGATGGCGCGCTGCGGCCGGGCCACCTTCTTACCGTCCACTGTCACGACCTGGGAGACCACGGTAGACGTAGAGTTCGTGAGGCCGTTCTGCAGAGTGGTGGAGACCTGCCAGGTTGGGACGGCGGGGTCCGGCTTGGTGAACGTCGTCACCGTACCGTCGGTGTCGGAGAGGGTGAAGGAGCCGGTGACGCTGCCGATGAGGGTCAGCCGCTCGGAACCGGGCTCGGGTATCCAGCCGTTCCGCGTCGCGTTCGCCGTGAAGTGGACCTCGGAGCCGTCATCGTTCACGACCGCGACAGCGGTGTCCGAGACGCGGCGGACATGGGCGTACGACGTCTCCGCATCGGCGGCGACGCCCGCGACCCACTCCTTGCCGAAGATCGGGGCCTGCCCCTCCTGCGCTCCACCCTGGCCGGGCGCGCGGGAGGAGACGGAGCGGGTCACGCTCAGGTCGAACGCCGAGACATCGCCGGAGGACAGCGAGTAGTCGCCGGTCAGGAGGTTCAGCGAGCCGGGGCCGATCTGCTCGTCAGCAGCGCCGGAGGCGTTGCGGTCCACGACCGCAGGGAGAGGTTCACTGGCTCCCGTCGCTCCGTTCGGGCCCGTGTAGGTCGCCTGGATCTGGATGCTGCCGTCGGGATCGACAGTGTCGGTCGCGTTCCAGACCAACGGGGCGTTCTTGCCGTCGACCAGCGGGAAGGGCCAGGCGGTGAGAGCGGTGCCGTCCGAGGTCACGTGTGCCGGCGGGATCGGTGTCCAGGCGTCGGCCTCGGCACGTCGCCACGAGAACGACACCTTGTCGTACTTCGTGGCATCGGCCTCGGTGACCAGCGGCAGGCGGCGCGCGGTGCGCTCACCGTCGGCCGGCTGGAGGAAGCCGCCGGGGCCGGCGTGGAAGACGTACTCGATCGACTCGGACTTGTTGTCGGCCTTGTCGACCTGCCGTACTTGGAGCGCGTGGCTGCCGTTCTCGCTGGGCGTGACGGAGAATGCCTTGGCCGCGGTGGAACCGCCGGTGGCGACCTTGGTCCAGGTGTCGCCGTCCAGCGACCACTCCAGCCAGTTGTGATCAGTGCCGTTCGGGGTGACGGTGAACGTGCCCGCCTGCCCGGCGCCCTTGACCCACGCCGAGGACGGGTAGTCCGCCGACGTGACCGCCGTCGGCGCGGAGGGCGCCGTGGTGTCGACCGTGAAGGTCTTCCACGCCGACCAGCCGAGGTTGTAGTGGGTTCCGTCGTACGGGCTGCTGCGGAACTGGTACGTCTTGCCGTTCGTCAGCACGCCGGCCGGTACGACGACCGGGGCGGGCTGGCCCGAGGGCACGAACGCTGAGCGCAGGACGGCGCCGACCTGGGTGCTCGTGGCGGTGTCGTAGATCTGGTACGCGCCCTGGATCTTGTCACCGTTGGGGTCGACGAAGGTGTCACGCAGGGTCGGTGTCACCGTGTTGACCACGTAGGCGCCGTTGTAGGAGAAGAACGGCGGGCCGGCTTCCTG
>NZ_JBHYMF010000091.1:0-28492 GCF_042742855.1 Streptomyces sp. NPDC058877
GCGATCGTGCTGTACGACGGCACCCGCGTGGTCGGTTCCGCCACCATCGCCACGACCGAGCGGACCTCCGCCGCCGTGTGAGCCCGGCGGCCGGGGCTCAGGCCACCGTCAGGACGATCTTTCCGGTGGTGCGCCCCCGCTCGCCCATCTCGTGCGCCTTCGCCGCCTCGGACAGCGGCAGCACCGCGTCGACCACCGGGCGCAGGGCGCCCCGGTCCACCAGGGCGGCGATCTCGCGCAGCCCCAGGTGGTCGGGCTCGACCAGCATCCACAGCGCCCGCACCGCGTCATGCGCACCGGGCACGTCGTCCGGCCCCGGCAGGGTGACCAGTCGGCCGCCGGGCCGGAGCACCGTCAGGGAGCGCTCGGCCGTCTCACCCCCGAGCCCGTCCAGCACGACGTCGACGTCGGATGCGACGTCCTCGAAGCGCTCCGCGCGGTAGTCGATCACCTCGTCCGCGCCCAGCTCGCGCACCAGGTCGTGCTTGGCGGCGCTGGCGGTGCCGATGACGTACGCACCCCGGGCCTTCGCGATCTGCACGGCGAAGTGGCCCACGCCCCCGGCCGCCGCGTGCACCAGTACGCGTTCCCCGGGGCGCACGTCCGCCGTGTCGACCAGCGCCTGCCACGCGGTCAGTGCGGCGAGCGGCAGGGCCGCTGCCTCCACGTGCGTCAGGGAGGAGGGCTTGGGGGCGAGGTGTCGGGACGGGGCCACCACGTACTCGGCATAACCGCCCGCCTGCCGGGGGAAGAGCGGCATGCCGAAGACCTCGTCACCGGGACGGAACGCGCCGACGCCGGGGCCCACGGCCTCCACGGTGCCGGAGACGTCCCAGCCGACGACCGGCACGTCGCCCCACGCGACGAGGGCCCCGCTGGCGCGGGTCTTCCAGTCCACCGGGTTGACCCCGGCCGCGTGCACCCGCACCAGCACCTCGTTCAGGCCCGGCTCCGGCCGTTCCACCTCGCGCTCGACCAGGTTCTCGGGTCCACCCCACTGCTCCACGACCATCGCGCGCATGTTCTCTCCGCCTCGTTCCGTTGCGATCGGTGTCCCGCCGGATTCCTTCCGATGGCGACACGGAAGACGATCCGCCAGTCCGGCCCCCCAAGGTGTTGGCCGTTTGGTCATGATGTGACAGGATCTGGCCATGGTGGGCGCACGGGGCACGATGACGGACGGCGAGCGGGCCGGGGGCGACCCCCGTGAGCCGCAGCGCAGGCACCGCATTGCGGTGCTGGCCCTGCCGGGCGTGCCCCCCTTCGAGCTCGGCATCCCCTCCCGCGTCTTCGGCAGCGTGGCGGACGCCGAGGGGCGGCCCCTGTACGAGGTCGTCGTGTGCACCGCCGACGGCGGCCCCGTCCTCAGCGACGCCGGATTCGTCGTCCAGCCCGCGGCCGGCCCCGAGGCCCTCGCCGCCGCCGACACGGTGATCATCCCGCCCACGCACGCCATGCCCGAGCTCGCCGGGGGCGGCCCGCTGCCGCCGGAGGTCGACGCGGCGATCGCCGACATCCGTCCCGGTGCCCGACTGGTGTCCATCTGCTCCGGCTCGTACGTCCTGGCCGCCGCCGGACTGCTCGACGGGCGGCCGGCCACCACCCACTGGAACCTGGCCCCGGAGTTCCGCCGCGCCTACCCGAAGGTCAAGGTCGACGAGGAGGTGCTCTTCGTCGACGACGGCGACGTGCTCACCTCCGCCGGTGTGGCCGCCGGCGTCGACCTCTGCTTGCACATGATCCGCAGGGACCACGGTGCCGCGGCTGCCAACCGGGCCGCCCGCATCTGCGTCGTGCCCCCGTGGCGCGACGGCGGGCAGGCCCAGTTCATCGACCGGCCGGTACCCGAGCCCACCCTCGCCAGTACCACTGCCACCCGTGCATGGGCCATGGAGCACCTCGCCGAACCGCTGTCCCTGGGCAGGCTCGCCGAGCACGCGCGGATGAGCCTGAGGTCCTTCACCCGTCGCTTCCGCGACGAGGTGGGCATGACACCCGGGCAGTGGCTCACCGCGCAACGGCTGGAACTCGCGAAGCAGTTGTTGGAGACCACCGACCTCCCCGTCGACCTGGTCGCCCACCGCGCGGGACTCGGTTCGGGCAACTCGCTGCGCGCCCACATGAAGTCGTCCCTCGGCATCTCGCCCGCCGCCTACCGCCGGACCTTCAGCTCCGCCGCCTGAGGACCGCCCGCCCACGGACGTCTCCCGGCATCTCGCCCGCCGCCTACCGCCGGACCTTCAGCTCCGCCGCCTGAGGGCCGCCCGCCCACGGACGTCCCCCGGCTCACGGTCATCGTCGACGAGCGCTCCTCCCGGCGAGGGGGAAGGCCCCCACCGGCCCGACCCGCAGGAGCCCGTCCGGGCCGACGGGCGACGCCCGCTCACGGAGGGTGGCCCTCGACGACGCCCGCTCCGGCCCCGCACCGACGGCATCCGGACCGACGGGGCCGCTCGCGCCCCTCCCGAGAGCGGCCGACCTGTCGTTCGGCACGCGTTCACCCGGCAACCGGGCCGATGCCCGACGCCGTTCGGCGTCGGCCGGAAGTCTCGTCTCACCCATGTGCCGCTCCCCTCCTCCTCCCAGGACGGACACCGTGCCCGAAGTACGCGCTCCCCGCGGGCGTCGTCGCCCCGCTCCCCTTCGCACCGCTCCGCTCCGCCTCGCCGTGGTCGGCTCCGTGACGGCCGCCGCCGCCGTGCTCGCGCCCGCGGCACACGCGGCCCCGGCGGACGACGTCCGCATCAACGAGGTGGTGACGACCGGCCAGGTGAACGACTCGATCGAGCTGTTCAACAAGGGCACGGCCGCCGTGGACATCTCCGGCTGGATCCTCAAGGACGAGAAGAACGGCTCGAAGTTCACCGTGCCGGCCGGCACGACGCTCGCCGCGGGCGCCGTCCGCGCCTTCGACGTGTCCGGCTCGTTCGGCCTCGGCTCCAACGACAAGGCCCGCCTCTACCTGCCCGGCGGCAGCACCCTGGTCGACAGCTTCTCCTGGAGCAGCCACTCCGCTCCGTCCTGGTCGCGCTGTCCCGACGGCACCGGGTCCTTCGGCCAGGCGCCCCTGACCCTCGGCGCGTTGAACGACTGCGGCGACGGTACGGCCCCCGAGGCCTGGCCCGGCGGCAGTTCCGTGACGACGGCCGACGGCCCCAACGTGATCGGCCCGGACCTCAGCGGCCTGTACGAAGAGGGCTCCGTGCTGTGGGGGGCGCAGAACTCGGGCAGGCTGTGGCGGCTGGTCCGTGACGGTTCGGGCGGTTGGCAGCCGGACACCACGAACGGCTGGACCTCCGGAAAGTCCCTGCGCTTCCCCGGTGGCAGCGGGGCGCCCGACAGCGAGGCGGTGACGCTGACCGCCGCGGGCGCCGCGGGCGGCGCGTACGTCGCGAGCGAACGCAACGGCGACGCGTCCGGCACCAGCCGCCTGTCCGTCCTCCGCTACGACGTCACCAGCGGCACCGGCGGCAGCCTGACGGCCACGATGGAGTGGAACCTGACCGCCGGCCTGCCGGCCGTGGGCTCCAACGCCGGCTTCGAGGCCGTCACCTGGATCCCCGACGCGACCCTCACCACCGCGGGGTTCGAGGACGAGTCGACCGGGGCGGCCTACGACCCCGACCGCTTCGGCGCGCACACCGGCGGCGTCTTCTTCCTCGGCGTCGAGGGCACCGGATCGGTCTACGGCTATGTGCTCCAGGACGACGGTGCCGCCACCCGGGTCGCCACGATCGCCAGCGGCATGTCCGGCGTGATGGAACTCCAGTGGGAACCGCAGGCCGCGCGCTTGTGGTTGGTGTGCGACGACACCTGCTCCGGCCAGCACCGGACCATGCGGATCGGCGCCGACGGCGGTTTTGCCCTGGCCGCCGTCCATGACCGCCCGACCGGCATGCCCAACCTGAACAACGAGGGCTTCGCGCTCGCCGCGGCCGAGGAGTGCACCGGCGGCACCAAGCCCGTCTACTGGGCCGACGACGGCAACACCGGGGGCCACGCGATCCGCAGGGGCACCGTCGACTGCTGACCGTGGCGATGCGCCGACCGGGCGGGACCGGGGGCGTCCGACAACGGTGACGACCGGTGTCGGACGCCCCCGCCGCACCGGTCACCGCCTGCGCCGAGCGAAGTGACGGCCGGTCACCGTCCGCTGCTCCGGAAGGCGTTGTCAGTGGGGGCCACTAGCGTCGGAGGAGTGGGAAGAAGCTGTTCTGACAGGGGGCATCTGATGACTGAGGGCTGCGCGGAGACGACGCTCAGGGTGGTTCTGGCGGACGTCAACGGGAGTGTGGTGACGGCCTGGCGGGCGGCGTTCGCCGATGTGCCGGGCATCGAGATTCGGAAGGGGTCGATCCTCGACGAGGACGTGGACGCCTGGGTCACCCCGACGAATGCGGCCGGTCGGATGGACGGCGGGGTCGATGCCGTGATCAAGCGTCACCTCGGGGCGGGCATCCAGCTGCGGGTGCAGCGGGCGATCCGTGACCGGTTCGGCGGCGCACTGCCGGTGGGCAGCGCCGTCTGCGTCCCGTCGGGGGCCACGGTCCCGCGCTTCCTGATCTCGACCCCGACGATGGTGGGCTCCTCGCAGAACGTGCGCGAGACGCTGAACGTGGCCATGGCCTGTGCGGCGGCCTTCCAAGCCGTCCACCGGCAGAACAGGCTTGCGCCGGGCAGCGTCCGCTCGGTCGCGCTGGTCGGGATGGGCGCACAGACCGGCCGCGTGCCGGCCCGGGTCTGCGCCAATCTGATGTGGACCGGTTACACGCTCTTCCACGACCACTGGTTCGAGGACGACGACGAGCTGCGTGCCACCATCACCGCCCAGCTCGCCGACATCGAAGGGGCTCCGGCCACGAGAAGGGTGCGGATCATGCCGCCGAAAGGGCGTTCCTTTCGCCGCTGACCCCGGTTCCGCGGCACCGACCGCAGGCCACCCGTCCTCCCCAGCCACGACGACCGGGAGCAACCCCGCGATGAACGACACCACCGCGACCACTCCGCCACAGCCCGATGCGAACGATCCGCTCGGCCTGTCCGGCCTGTTCACGGGAGGCGGAGAGCCTTGGCTCCCGGTCCTCAAACCCGTCATCGAAGCACGACAGGACGCCGCCCGGTTCATCGGACCGGACCGCAGTCCCCAGGTCGTCCCGGTGCGGGAGCTGACCTTCCAGGCGCTCAAGCCCAACCCGCCGCACAAGTGGAAGGTCGTCGCCTTCGGCCAGAACCCCTATCCACGGCCGGAGAGCGCCACCGGCATCGCGATGTTCGACAACACCTTCAACGACTGGAAGGACAGCCAGTTCGGACGGGTCGTCAGCATTCGCTGCCTCATCAAGGCGGCGGCCATGTGGAAGTACGGCATCGCCAAGAAGACCCCCGTCGGCGAGCTCCGTGCCCTGCTGAAGGAACGGGACGCGGTCCAGCCGCCCGAATGGTTCCAGGCGATGCTCACCCAGGGCGTCCTGCTGTTGAACGCCTCGCTGACCGCCAGCGCCGACGGAGCCGTGGGCACCGACCAGCACACCGGTTTCTGGCGCCCGGTGGCCGAGCGGATCGTCGAGGAGGTCCTCCGGGCCAAGCAGGAGGCGACGGACGAACAGGACCGGGGGGTCGTCTTCGCCTGGTGGGGCGCCCATGCCCGGAGCCTGAAGCGGACCGTGCTGCGCCTGCAGGAGAAGTACCCGGGTGTGGAGGTCCGGCACATCGACCACGCCAACCCCGCCGCGCAGGGCGACCTCTTCTGCGAGGGAGACCACTTCGCCACGGTGAACGACGCCCTGCTGTCGCTCGGCGCCGAAGCGGTCGACTGGCTTCCCGGCAAGGGCTGGGACCAGCCGGCCCCCGGCGGGGGAGGCGCGGACGTCGACGTCGCCGCGCGCATGGGGGCCTTCATCACCTCGACCATGGAGCTGCACCAGCTGTATCTGGAGCGGCTCACCGGAGTCGAGGACGAGGGGCATGTCCTGCCACCGGTCACCGGTGTGTTCGATACCCCGCTGATGTCCTTCGAGGACGCCGTCGCCCCGGTCGCCGCCGTACTGCCCGGACTCGGCCGGCACGTCGACCGCTCGCGCGAGTTCGGCAAGCGGCGGGCGGACGAGCCGGCAGGGGCGGGGCTATCGGCCGCCGCCATCGCCGCGCTCCACCTCTACACCTGCGAATCGGGCTTCTACCGGGACGTCAACGCCGTCCTGCGCTCCGCGGACCGCAGTCGTGTGATCCCCTATCTGCCCTATCTGAGATTGCTGTTCTCGGCGGTCTCGGGGCTTCCCGTCCAGAAGAGACCGCTCTGGCGCGGCGTCGGTCTGGACCTGCGCCGCCAGTATCCCCTCGGAGGGACGGTGACCTGGTGGGGCATCTCCTCCTGCACTTCCGAGCTGAGCGTCGCCCGCTCCTTCCTCGGCAACCGGGGCAAGCGGACCTTGTTCGAGGTGACCCCCGCGCGTGCGGTGGGGATCCGCAACTTCTCGGCGTTCACCGGCGAAGAGGAGTACGTCCTCGCTCCGGGCACCCAGCTGGAAGTCACCGATGTGACGACCGAACGCGGGGGGCTGTGCACGGTCAGGCTGACCGAAGTGGACGCCCCGCTCGTCTCTTGATCGGGGAACGGCACGGTGGCGTTCCGGTCGGCGGCGCCGGGACGCCACCGCGTCCGCCTTCGGGCCGGGAAGCCCTTTCCCGGCCCGTCCGGCACCTGGGCCGTGCCGAACGGTCTGCCCCGCCATCGGCCGGGGCGAGGCGGCGGGTGGCTCGCGGGCGGCGCCGGGGCACGTCACAGACCGGGGATGCCGTAGGCCATGAGCATGAACGCCAGGGGAAAGCCCACCGCGGTGAGGCCTCCCAGTGCGCCCGGCCGGGTGTGGGAGTCCAGGAAAGCCGCCACCAGGAGCAGTACGGCGGCCGGGGCGAACAGGAACATTCCCACCACGAGGCCGACGACCGACCAGGCCAGCAGGCCCGTTCCGAGGGCGAGGGACACCCAAGCGAAGGTCTGTGGTGCCCATCGGAGGCAGAGCGGAAGGAGCACCGGGAGGGCGGTCAGGAAGAAGAGGCCTCCGAGCACGGTGGGCAGGCCGATGATCAGGGCCGGCGCCATCGATACGGCCGCGGCCACCGCAAGTGCGGACTGTCCCGTGAGGACCGATTGCCTTTCCATGCCCCACCCCATTGACTGAACGTGTTCAATGTGAACATGTTCAAAATATCGACCTCCGGCGTTCTTGCCAAGCTCCCTCCTCCTCGCGCACGCGGCAGCAGGTCATCACCGCATCGACGAGGGGAGGGCGCCGGCCCTCCCCGCACGAGTGCCCCTTCCCGTTCACCTTCGACGAACCGGAAGCAGCCGCCGGAGCCAGGGATGGTGGGGTTCGACCACCCCGATGGCTCCCACCAGCCAGGCGCGCGCCGCGGCGTCGAGCAGCGGCAGCACGGCTTCGAAGTCGCACGCGTCCTTGTCCCTGGAGGCCTTCGCCTTGTAGAAGAGCTGCACCTCGGGTGCGAGGTACGGGATGCCCGTCCCGCCGGTCCGCCCGAGTCGGTCGATCGGGAGCCGGACCTCCGGGGTGCGCCGCGAGACCCACCAGCCGCCCTCGGCCTCGTCCAGCATCAGCTGCACCGACCAGGGCGCCTCCGGCGTGCGACGGCACCAGACGTCGTGGAGCGGCGGCCGAAGCACTTCCCCGGGGTGCCACGGCCGCAACTCCCCACGACCCGGCGGATCCGCCACGTACAGGTCCCAGTCGGCCAATGCGGCACGCACGAGGGCCTGGTCGCGCCGGAGGGCGAGGACGTCGAGGTCGCCGTGTGCGCGCAGCTCCCGGCCGACCGCGAGTTCGATCGCGTAACCACCGGCGATCCACCACGGGAAGTCCGCCCCGGCGAAGAGCAGGGCCATGTCCTCGGGACGGTCCGGCACCCAGCGTTCTCGTGCGTCAGCGCTCACCCCTTGGTGATCCCGCCGCGCGCGCGGCGGGAAACGAGGGTGGCGGTCAGCGGCGGCGCCCTCTGCGTTCAGGAAGCGGGCCCGTTGACGGGCGCCTCCTTCGCCCGACCGTCGGGGGGCGCAAGCCGCTTCCCCGGGATGCGGGCCCCCGGGCGGCGCAGCCACAGGCCCGCGCACACGGCCAGGGCGGCCGCTCCGTAGGCGAACGTGGCGACGCCGTAGCCCACCACCGGGCCGGCCACGTAGGCGACCGCGCCGGCGAGGGCGATCCCGAGCCACTCCGCGCGACCGTCGAGCGCGACGAGTGCGACCAGCAGGAGCGCGTACCAGGAGTAGCCGGGGGTCAGCAGGAGGAAGGCCGCCCCCGTGGTGTGCAGGGCGCCGCGCCAAGGACGCTCGGGATCGCCGCGCCACCACATCGCGAGCGCCACCACCGTCATGACCAGGAGGACGGCGGGGAGCGCCCAGGAGTCGGGCAGCACGAGCCGGAGCAGGGCGTAGCGTCCACCGGCCCCCGCGTCGTCGTAGCCCTCCTCCTCCGCGTAGCCGCTGAGGTAGCCGAGGACGGAGTCGTGGGACAACAGCACGTACGGGAGGTACACCGAGCCGACGACGGCCACGGTCGGAGCGACGACCGCCAGCAGGGCACGGGGTCGGCGCAGACCGGAGAGGGCACCCGGGAGCAGTACGGCGGGCAGTAGTTTGGCGGCGATCGCGAGGCCGAGCAGGACGCCGCCGGTCACCCGCCGACGGGCGACGACCGCGAGGGCGGCGACCGAGAACAACACCGCGAGGACGTCGACGTGGGCGTTGTTGACGGCCTCGACGGGGACGGCCGGGCACCAGGCCCAGAGGGCGGCCTGCCGGGGATCTCCCCGCCGGCGCAGGACGCCGACCAGCAGGCCGGTCACCGCGAGGGACAGGACGGCGGCCCCGGTCTGGAGGGCCTTGTGGCGGCTGTCGGCCGGTGAGAGGGCATGGACCAGGAGGAACCAGCCCTCGGCGACGGGCGGGTAGATCGTGTGGACGGTCGGCCGGTTGATCCGGGTGCAACCGCCGTCGGGCAGCGAAGAGAGGTTCCGGCCGTGCGCGCAGGCGGCGCGGTCGGGGAAGAGCCAGTCGTCGCGCAGCCGGTCCAGTGCCGGGGCGGCGGGTGCGTGGTCGTACGGGGAGATGCCGGCGGCCTGCACCCGACCGTCCCAGGCGTACCGGTAGGAGTCCGTGCTCGTGCGGGGCGCCGCCACGAGTCCGGTGGCGGTGACGGCGACCGCCCCCGCGAGCACGAGCGGGACCACCGCGCGCACCGGGACCCGGCGCAGGGCGACCAGGGCAACGGCGAAGAGCGCCCAGCAGCCCGCGTACCCCGTCACCAAGGCGCCCCCGGAGGCGTTTTCGTGGAGCAGGGCGGCCAGGACCGCGGTCAGGACGGCGAGCAGCAGGGCGGTGACGAGCACCGGACGGGCACGAAGCATGGGCGCAGCCTGGCAGTGCACACGGCCGTACGACGGGCGACCCGTCGCGGCGTTCGGGTTTCGTAAGGTGTCGGACCGTCCACGGGGCCTTCCGCGGCGGTGTCATGGACGGCATGAGCTTCCGCATCCCCAGACCGCCCCGGATCGTTCCGTCCGAGCTCCGGCCGCCCGCCTTCACCGGCCGTCTGCACGACGCGCGGACGGCGACCGCCGTGGGCCGTTGGCTCGGCGCGGCCTTCGCCGTCTGTTTCCTGACCGGCCTCATCAGCCACTACCTCCAGCATCCGCCGGACTGGCTCGCGAACCACCTTCCGGCCCGACCGGCATGGGGCTACCGGCTGACCCAGGGGCTGCATGTCGCCAGCGGTCTCGCGGCGATCGCGCTGCTGCTGGTGAAGCTCTGGACGGTCTACCCGCGGTTGTTCGTCTGGCCGCCGTTGCGGTCCGTGCGGCACGCGCTGGAGCGGCTCTCCGTCGCGGTCCTGGTCGCCTCGGCCGTGTTCCAGGTCCTGACCGGTCTGCTCAACATCGTCCAGTGGTACCCGTGGCCCTTCTCCTTCGTCCCGGTGCACTTCGCGGTCGCCTGGGTCGTGGCCGGCTCGATCCTCCTGCACGTCGCGGTCAAGGCCCCCGAGATCTCCGCCCACTGGAGCAGGCGGTCGAAGGGGACCCTCGCCCTGCCCGCCGAGGACGTCTCCGACCGCCGCTCCCTCCTCCTCGGCATGGGAGCGGCCGTCGGAGTGGTCACGCTGACGACGGTGGGACAGTCCTTCACCCCGCTGAAGACCTTCGACCTGCTCGCCCCCCGGCATCCGGACCACGGACCGCAGGGGCTACCGGTGAACCGGACCGCCGCTGCGGCCGGCATCTCGGCACCGGCGTTGCGGACCTGGCGCCTCGACGTCGTGGGACCCCGCCCGTACGCCCTCACCCTTGATGACCTGCACGCGATGCCCCCGGCCACCTCCGACCTGCCGATCGCCTGCGTCGAGGGCTGGAGTGTCCAGGCCCGCTGGGCCGGGGTCCGGGTGCGGGACCTGGTGGCCCGAGCGGGGGGACGGCCGGGCCGGGACGCCGTGCGCGTCACATCGCTGGAGGCGAGCGGCGCCTACCGGGTGATGGAGATGGGCACGGAGTACGTCGACGACCCGCTCACGCTCCTCGCCCTCACCCTCAACGGGCAGCAGCTCTCCCTCGACCACGGCTTCCCGGCGCGGATCATCGCCCCCAACCGCCCCGGAGTGCTGCAGACCAAGTGGGTGCACCGTCTGGAGGTGCTGTGATGACGACGGCGAAGGCACTGCGCTATGCGGCCGGCGGGTTCGGACTCGTGCTGATCGGCATCGGCGCCTGGCTGGTGGTGCGCCAGCCGGGCCCGGCCGGCGTCCTGCTGTGGCTCGCCGGAGCGCTCCTGCTGCACGACGGGATCATCGCCCCGCTGGTGCTCGCCGTCGGGCTGCTGCTCGTCGGACGCCACCAGCGGGGAGTGCTGCGCGGGGCGTTGATGGTGGCGGGGAGCCTGATCCTCGTCACGCTGCCCGCGTTGGTCCGCCCGGGAGAGCCGCCCAGCTCCTCTTCCCTGCCCCTGCCGTACGGGCGGAACCTCGTGATCGTCCTGGCCGCCGTGGCCGCGGTGGCCGGAGCGGTCGTTCTCGTACGGTGGTGGCGGGTGCGCCCTCACCGGAGCGAGCGGGCGGACGACTGACGGGCGAGGGCCGCGAAGCGGCGGCCCCCGCTGTCCCACTGCTCGGTCACCGTCCAGCCCGCGGCGGCTGCGTGCACGGTGAGCGCCGGAATGCCGACACGGGCCCAGCGGAACGGGGCGCCCAGACCGCCCCGGCCATCGTCCACCCGCACCTCACAGCGCTCGTCGACGTCCACCGACACGCATTCCGCAATGACCCGGCCGGATCGCGACACCACGCGCACCAGCCGCCGCAGCAGGGCCGTCGGGTCCCCGCCGATGCCGATGTTCCCGTCGATGAGCAGGGCCGTGCCCCAGCGTCCCTCGCCCGGCAGGGGGTCGAAGACGGAGCGGCACAGGGCCGTCGCCCCGAGCCCGATAGTCCGGGTGACCGCCTCCGGGCTGATGTCGACGCCCAGCGCACGGCGCCCCTCGGCGGCGAGCGCGGCGACCAGCCGTCCCGGTCCGCAGCCGACGTCGAGCACCGGCCCGTGACAGCGGTCCAGGACGGAGCGGTCCGCACGGTCGGGCGCCTCGCACCAGCGCTCGACCTCCAGGGGGAGGAGCCATCCGTCGTGGCGGCGCAGGAAGAGCGGTCCCTGCCCGGTGCGCAGGGCATCGGCGTACGGGTCGGCACGCCAGGCCGTCGTCATGGTCACGCGCCCGCTCCGGCCGGCGTCGCGGTCAGCGCACCGTGCAGTGCCGCGAAACGGGTGTCGGGGGCCTCGGCCGCAACGAGGGCCGCGTCCTCGGCGGTGTCCACGTCCCGCAGTACGGGCAGGGCACCGATCCGCAGCCCGGCCGCGCGCAGCCGCGCGTGTTGGACGGAGCCGGTGTCGGGCCGGGACATCGGAACGCCCAGCAGGAGGGCGGGATCGGGGGAAGCGAGGCCGAGGGCCCAGAAGCCGCCGTCCGACGCGGGGCCGAACCAGGCGTCGTGCTCCTCCCAGCACAGTGCCGGGGCCAGGACGGCAGGGGTGACCTGAGGGGTGTCCATCCCGATGAGCAGGGCGGGGCCGTCGTACGCGGCGAACGCGGCGGCGAGGCGCACGTCGAGGCCGCCCGCCACTTGGGGGAGGAGTCGGAACCCCGACGGCAGCCAGGCGCCGGGCTGCCCGTCGAGGACGAGCACGTGCCGGTCGGCGGGTACTTCGAGGGCCGCGGCGAGCGTGTCGCCGAGCGCCGCCTCGGCGAGGGAGGCGGCCTCCGCCGGAGTGAACGGGGGAGTGAGACGGGTCTTCACCCGACCGGGCAGCGGCTGCTTGGCGATGACGAGGAGCGTCGTCACGGGCGCTCACCGCCGACCAGCGCCGGCTCGTCCAGGACGCGGCGCATGTCGTGCACGGCCTGCCAGGTGCCCCGCCACGTTCCGGTGACCTTGGACCGCCCGGAGCGCGGCCGGTACGGCACGTCCACTTCCCGCACGCGCCAGCCCGCGTCGGCGGCCCGCACGACCATCTGGAGCGGGTAGCCACTGCGCCGGTCCGTCAGATCCAGCGACAGCAGGGCCTCGCGCCGGGCGACCCGCATCGGCCCGAGGTCGTGCAGCACCAACCCCGTCCTGCGGCGCAGCAGCCGGGACAGCGCGAGGTTTCCGGCCCGGGCGTGGGCGGGCCACGCACCGCGCTCGGTGGGGCGCCGGCGCCCCAGCACGAGGTCGGCCGAGCCGTCGGCCACGGAACGCGACAGATCGGGCAGCAGGCCGGGGTCCAGGGAGGCGTCGCAGTCGCAGAAGCAGACGAACTCGGCGTCGGAGGCGAGCAGCCCGGCGTGGCAGGCGGAGCCGAAACCACGACGGGGTTCGTGCACGACGGTGGCGCCGAGGTCGGCCGCGAGCGCGGCGGAGCCGTCGGTGGAGCCGTTGTCGACGACGATCGCCCGCCAGCCGGCGGGGATGCGGGCCAGCACCCAGGGCAGGGCCTCGGCTTCGTCGAGGCAGGGAAGGACGACATCTGCGGTCATGGGGATCACGGCTCTCACCGTAGGAACTACGGGGCGCTCCGGGGCCGCGTAAGTCCTTACGAAACGCGGACGCCGTGCGACGTGCGCCCGGATGGCCGTGGCCCTCCGGCGGGAGCTGATGCGAGGCTGGGGCCCATGAGCGAGCGCAGCACCCCCCACGAGACCGCCCGGATCCTGGTGGTGGACGACGACCCGACGGTCGCCGAGGTCGTCACCGGTTATCTGGAGCGGGCGGGATTCGTCGCCGAACACGCGGCCGACGGCGTCGACGCCTTGCGCCGGGCCGGGGAGCGGTGGCCCGACCTCGTCGTCCTCGACCTGATGTTGCCGGGGCTTGACGGCCTCGAAGTGTGCCGTCGGCTGCGGACTGCGGGCCCCGTTCCGGTGATCATGCTGACCGCGCGGGGCGACGAGGAGGACCGGGTCACCGGGCTTGAAGTGGGCGCGGACGACTACGTCACGAAGCCGTTCAGTCCGCGTGAGCTCGTGCTGCGCGTCGAGTCCGTGCTGCGCCGCAGCCGTGCTGCGGTTGCCGAGGCGCCCCGCGGGGTGCTGCGCGCCGGTGGCCTGTCCGTTGACCCCGCCACCCGCAGGGCCACTCGGTACGGTGGCGAACTCGCGCTCACCCTGAGGGAGTTCGATCTCCTCGCGTACTTCCTCGAGCATCCCGGCGCGGCACACAGCAGGGAGGAGCTGATGCGCCGGGTGTGGGGCTGGGACTTCGGTGACCTGTCCACCGTCACCGTGCACGTCCGCCGACTGCGAGCCAAGATCGAGGACGATCCGGCGCGGCCGTCGCTGATCCAGACCGTGTGGGGCGTCGGCTACCGCTTCGAACCCGCGCACGCGGAGGGCGGCACGGCATGAAGGACATCCTGCTCATCGCCTCGTTCGCGTTGGCCGGGGCCGCCTGCGTGGGACTGGTCGGGGCGGTCGTGCTCCGCCTGGTCCGCCACCGCTCGGTCGTCGTCTCCCTGACCGTCGTCGCCTCCGTGGCCGTGACGGCGATGCTCGCCGGCACGCTGGCCGTCGCCCAGGCGATGTTCCTGTCCTCCCACGACCTGCGGGTGGTCACCGTGGTCGTCGCCATGGCCGCCCTGGTGTCCCTGTGCACCGCCCTCGTCCTCGGCCGGTGGGTGGTGGCCCGCAGTCGTGCGCTCACCCGGGCCGCTCGGGACTTCGGCGACGGGGGCAGCTTCGCCGCGCCCGACGGGGCCGCCACCGCCGAGCTCGCCGCGCTCACCCGTGAGCTGGCCGTCACCAGCGCCAAGCTCGACGCGTCCCGGCGCCGTGAGCGTTCCCTGGAGGCGTCCCGCCGGGAGCTCGTCGCCTGGATCTCCCACGACCTGCGCACCCCGCTCGCCGGACTGAGGGCCATGGCGGAGGCCCTGGAGGACGGGATGGCCGCGGACCCCGCCCGCTACCACCGCCAGATCCGCACCGAGGTCGAACGCCTCACCGCCATGGTCACCGACCTCTTCGAGCTCTCCCGCATCCATGCCGGAGCGCTGGCCCTCAGCCCCAGCCGCATCTCGGTGTACGACCTGGTCGGCGACGCCATGAGCGGCGCGGACCCGCTCGCCCGTGAGCACGGGGTCCGTCTGGTGGGTGCTGAGGTCGAGGCGGTCCCCGTCGAGGTGGACGGCAAGGAGATGACGCGCGTGCTGGCCAACCTCCTCGTCAACGCGATCCGGCACACCCCCACCGACGGCACGGTCGCGGTGGCCGCCGAGCGCAAGGACGGGGCCGTCGTCCTCTCCGTCACCGACGGTTGCGGTGGCATTCCGGACGAAGACCTGCCCCGTGTCTTCGACACCGGCTGGCGCGGAACCGAAGCCCGCACCCCGCCCGCCGGAGCCGGATTGGGCCTCGCGATCGTCCGGGGCATCGTCGAGGCCCATGCGGGCAGGGCGGAGGTGCACAACGTGCCGGGCGGCTGCCGCTTCGAGGTCACGCTGCCCGCGGCGGTGGGGTGACCCCCTCCCGCCCGACGGACGCGGGTCGGGCGGGAGGCCCCGGGGCCGTTCCTCCGCGGTCGTGCCGTCCGTCCCGTCCCGCTATCCGCCGACCGCGGCCGAGGCCCGTTGTCCCGCCCGGGCGAACTCCGCCATGCCCTCCGCGAAGCCGGTCTCCGGGTGCCAGCCGAGGTCGCGCCGCAGCCGCGACGAGTCCGCGGTGATGTGCCGTACGTCCCCGAGCCGGAACTCCCCGGTCACCACGGGCTGTGGGCCGCCGTGCGCCAGGGCCAGTGCCGCCGCCATCTCTCCCACGGTGTGCGGGGTCCCGCTCCCCGCGTTGTACACGGTGAGGGCGCCGACCGGCAGTCCGTCGGCGGCCTCCAACACCCGGACGTTGGCCGCCGCCACGTCCCTGACGTGGACGAAGTCCCGTCGCTGACCGCCGTCCTCGAAGACGCGGGGCGCCTCTCCGCGGGCCAGGGCGGAACGGAACAGGGAGGCCACCCCCGCGTACGGGGTGTCGCGCGGCATCCCCGGCCCGTACACGTTGTGGTACCGCAGCGAGACCGCCGTTCCGTCCACCGCACGGGCCCACGCCGCCACCAGGTGTTCCTGGGCCAGCTTGGTCGTCGCGTACACGTTGCGGGGGTCGCTCGGGGCGTCCTCGCCGACCAGGCCGGGGACGAGCTCGGCGCCGCAGATGGGGCAGCGCGGCTCGAAGGACCCCGCCGAGAGGTCCTCGGGGCGGCGCGGCCCGGGGCGGACCAGCCCGTGCCGGGGGCAGTCGTAGCGCCCCTCCCCGTAGACCACCATCGAGCCGGCGAGGGCGAGTCGGCGCACCCCGGTCTCCGCCATCGCGGCGAGCAGGACGGCCGTGCCGAGGTCGTTGCAGCTCACGTATGCGGGGGCGTCCGCGAAGTCCTTGCCCAGGCCGACCATGGCGGCCTGGTGACAGACGGCGTCGATCCCGTGCAGGGCCGCCCGCACGCCCGCGGCGTCCCGGACGTCCACGTGCCGGGACTCCGCCGGTGGCGGCTCCGGGGCGGTGGGGTGCGCACTGGGCAACAGTGCGTCCAGTACGACCGGCTCGTGGCCGGCCGCCTGCAGCGAGCCGATGATGTGCGAGCCGATGAACCCGGCTCCTCCGGTGACGAGTACGCGCATGCACGCGACGCTACGGACCGGTGCCCCCCGACGGTGCCGTCCGCGCCGGTCCGTAAGACTTCCGTCATCCCGGCGGGGGCACCCGCTCCTCGGCCCCGCCCCCGGGAGTCCGATCCGAAGGCGTAAGACTTCCGTCATCGGGCCGGACCTACCGGGACCCGGTGCCTTCCCGTTGGATGGGCGCAGAAGACGGAACGTCGAAGGAGGTGCGCCGTGGGGCGCGTCACGAGGAAGCAGGGATGGATCGCGGCCGCCGCCGTGGCCGTGGTGGTCGTGGTGGCCGGTCTCGTGTGGTTCAAGCCCTGGGCACTGTGGGTGAACGAGACGGTGCACGAGGCACTGCCCTCCGCACCCGCTCCGACGGCGGTGCCCGGTGCCCCGTCCGCCTCCTCGGACGTGCCGTCGCCGTCGGCCCCGGCGGAACCGACCGGTCCCGTCACCGTCGCGCAGGGGCGCTTCATCACCCATGAGCACGCCACGACGGGCGTGGTGAAGATCGTCCGCCTCGCGGACGGCAGCCACACCCTCCGCCTGGAAGACCTGGACACGAGCAACGGCCCCGACCTGCGCGTGTGGTTGAGCGATGCCCCGGTGAAGGAGGGGAAGGCGGGGTGGGACGTCTTCGACGACGGGAAGTACCTCAACCTCGCCAAGCTCAAGGGCAACCGAGGGGACCAGAACTACCCGTTGCCGGCCGACGTCGATTGGTCGGCGTACACGAGCGTCAGCATCTGGTGCGACCGGTTCGACGTCTCCTTCGGCGCCGCGGAGATCGTCCGCGTCTGACGTCCGCGGCACTGCCCTCCGGGGGACCGTGCACCCGGGGTGCTCCGCCCGGGGCGCCGCCCCGACCGACCCTGTTCACTCCTCCTGAGGGGTGAGCGCCGTCGAACCGACGGTGGAACCGCCGTCCAGGACGAACTCGACCCCGGTGGAGTAGGTGGCGTCCGCGACGACGAAGAGGACCATGCGGGCCACCTCCTCCGGTTCCCCGAAGCGGGGGATGGGCTGACCGGCGGCGAACGACTCGTCCATGTCCGCCGTCATCGGGGTGCGGATGGGGCCGGGGTGGACGGAGCAGACGCGGACCCCGTCGCCGGCCAGCTCGAGTGCCGCGGCCTTGGTGAGCCCCCGCAGGCCCCACTTGCTGGCCACGTAGCCGCCGATCTCGCTGTAACCCATCAGTCCGGCGGTGGAGGAGACGTTCACGATGACGCCGCCACCGGCACGACGCAGGGACGGCGCGAGGGTGTGCATGCCCAACCACGGCCCCTGGAGGTTGATGTCGATCACGCGGCGGAACGAGGCGAGGGACTGCTCCTCGATGCTTCCCCACTCGACCACGCCCGCATTGTTGACCAGCACCGACACGGGCCCGAAGGAGTCCTCGACGTTCTTCAGCGCCGTGCTCCAGGACTCCTCCTCGGTCACGTCGAGGTGGAGGTACCGGGCCCGTTCACCGATCGCAGAGGCGACCGAGGCTCCTTCGTCGTCGAGGACGTCGGCGACGGCCACCCGCGAACCCTCGTCCGCGAGGAGGCGTGCGACCGCGGCTCCGATGCCGCGGGCCGCGCCGGTGACGAGCGCCACCTGGTTGTCCAGCCGTCCCATGATGTCCTCCTCGGGCGATCGGGCCCGTGCCCTGAGGGTCGGGAACGGAGCGGAGTCCGGCGGCGTCACCGGTCGACCCCGTCCGCGCGGTTCACGTCCGTACCTTCTGTTTCCCGCATCGCCCCTGCACACGGCAGGGCCGAACGGTCCCCAGTCCTGCCCCGATGGTCCATCTGGCCCCTCCGGTCGGGCGCCCGGCCCGGTCGTCGTCGTGTCCGGCCCGGGACGCCGAACAGCTCGGAGGACACCGGTGTGCCGCCGCGGGCCGGGCGTCAGACCGCCCGGGGCCGTTCCGGGGCCGTTTCCAGTCGTACGAAGGGGATCTGCTCTCCCGCCGCGCCGAAGGCGGCCTCGCTGCCGTCCACGGGAAACCCCATGAACCGGCAGAGGGCACGGGCGGCCCGGGGGTGCCTGCGCGCGTACTCGGCCATGATCCGGCCGCCTTCCTCCGGGGTGGGGAACTGCGCCGTGACCGCGTGGTACTGCCGTCCGAACTGGACCGTGGCCTGGGGCGTGTGCTGCAGGTTGCGGTACCAGTCGGCCTTCGGCCCGAATCCCGAGGCGACGGTCCAGCTGCCGTCCGTACGGTCGTGCGCGACCACTTCCAGGACGACTTCCCTGGACTGACCGGAGGTGCGTCCGATGTGGATGAGTCGCAGGAACCGGGAGCCGAAGAGCGGGCCCAGTCCGGCCCGGAAGAGCGCGATCGGAAGGCGTGCGAGTCTGCGCTTCACTCCCCGCGGCGGCTGCGGGCGCTTGGGCCCGGGGCGATGGGGTGCGTCGGGAGCCATGACGTCCTCCTGGATCGGCCGAGAGAGCGGGCCGCTTCGGTTCGATGACCGAGGTCGTGGGCACGTTCGCTTTCCAAGGTGAACCATTGCACAGACCAAGGGTGAGGGAAAGGTTCTTCCCGATGGCCGGGCCCGTGCCCCCTCGCCCGCGGGGCGAGGCGGGGCACGGAGGCGTCCGGGCCGTCCCGTCCCTAGTGCATGCCGGCGATCGGGTCCGCCCACCCCAGCGGGTGCGGTTCGACGGCATCGCCCGTGCCGGGTTCCCGGCCGGCCGAGTTGAACGCGCCCAGGGCATCGAGCAGGGCGGCGCGGCGTCCCGGGGCGAGGCGCTGGAGGATCGCGCGGATCTCCTCCCGGCGGCGCGCCGTCACGTCGTGGACGACACGGTGTCCGGTTTCCGTCAGGCTCAGCTCGGACTCGCGCCGGTTTTCCGGGTTCGTCCGCTTGCCCACCAGGCCTGCCGCGATGAGGCGGTCGACCATCCGCAGGGCCGTGGACGGTTGGACCCCGAGATGCTCCGCAAGGACGACCAGCTTCGAGGGGCCGTGGGTGGAGAGCACGACCAGCATGCGGAACTGGGGCAGCGTGATGCTGTCCTCCACGGTGGCCAGGGAGCGGGCCGAGACGGCCACCAGGAGCCGGGACGCGGTGAGCACCGCCTCCGTCACGGCGTCGATGTCCTGCTCGTCGGGCCTCACGCCCCCGTGCTCCACCATGAAGTCCTTTGTACCGCGCGGGGTCCGCCGGCCGCACGTCATCGAGGGAGAGGGCGCTGCCGGTGCGCGCCGGAAGCGCATGGGAGTTCGAGCCGCGTCGTCCCGACGGCACGGCCCGGACGGAGGGGCGTCGGGAGCCTTCCGCGTGCGGACGGGGCACGCCCGTCAGGCGCCCGCGCCCTACGGACGGGACCGACCCCGCAGCGGGCGCGGTTCTGGATGCCGCAGGGTGCCGGGGCCGCGCCGTCCGGCCCCTCCGCCGCCCATGTGATCCCCCGGTGCGGAACGGGCATACTCCCCGTGATCTCGGCACTCCGCGCGCCCTGCGCGCCCGGCAGGGAGGAGCCCCGGCCATGGCCGAAAGCACCGCGGGCGGCGTACAGCGCCGGCTGCCCACCGACGAGGCCCGGGAGCTGCTCTCCCTGGTGCGGGACATCGCCCGGCGGGACATCGCCCCGTACGCCGCGGAGGAAGAGGCCGCAGGGCGCTTCCCCCGCGAGCTGTTCGCTCTGCTGTCCCGCTCCGGGCTGCTCGGCCTGCCGTACGGCCCCGAGTGCGGCGGGGGCGGGCAGCCGTACGAGGTCTATCTGCAGGTCCTGGAGGAGCTCGCCGCGGCCCGCCTCACCGTGGGTCTCGGGGTCAGCGTCCACACGCTCTCCTGTCACGCGCTCGCCGGCTTCGGCACCGCGGAACAGCGGGCCGCACACCTGCCGGCGATGCTCGGCGGGGGGCTCCTCGGCGCGTACTGCCTCTCCGAGCCCTCGGCCGGGTCGGATGCGGCAGCCCTGCGGACCCGGGCCGTCCGGGAGGGGGAGGAGTGGGTGCTCGACGGGACCAAGGCCTGGATCACCCACGGCGGGATCGCGGACTTCTACACGGTGATGGCCCGCACCGGTGGCCCCGGGGCGCGCGGCATCACGGCCTTCCTGGTGCCCGGGGACGCGCCGGGGCTGAGCGCCGCCCCGCCCGAGCGGAAGATGGGCATGCGGGGGTCCCCCACCGCGCAGCTCCACTTCGACGGGGTGCGGCTCGCCGACGACCGCAGGCTCGGCGGGGAGGGACAGGGCTTCTCCATCGCGCTCGACGCCCTGGACGCGGGGCGGCTCGGCATCGCGGCCTGTGCCGTGGGACTGGCCCAGGCGGCGTTGGACCGGGCCGTCGCGTACGCGAAGGAGCGCCGGCAGTTCGGTCGGCCGATCGCCGACTTCCAGGGCCTGCGCTTCCTGCTCGCCGACATGGCGACCCGGGTCGAGGCGGGCCGGGCGCTGTACCTGGAGGCGGCTCGGCTCCGGGACGAGGGGCGGCCCTTCGGGCGCTGTGCGGCGATGGCCAAGCTCTTCTGCGCGGACGCCGCCATGCAGACCACGACGGACGCGGTGCAGGTGCTCGGCGGCTACGGCTACACGGCGGACTTTCCCGTGGAGCGGTATCTGCGCGAGGCGAAGGTGCTTCAGATCGTCGAGGGGACCAATCAGATCCAGCGCGTGGTCATCGCCCGTCACTTGGTCGGAACAGAGTTCCGCTGACCCGCACGGTGCGGTCCGCCCAGACCGGCCCGGCGACGAGCCGGGCCCACTCCTGGTCGCGGCGGCCGGGGAGGGTGCGGCCCTGGCTGGCCCAGAGGGAGAGCACGTCGCGATAGATGGGCGGGTCGACCGGGGCGGGGGGCGTGGCCCGGCCCCGGCCCCGCACCTGGGTGGGCACCGCTGCGAGGGGTGCGCTCGGGACGGCGGCCACCGTCTGAACCGGAGCGGGAGTCGTCGGCGGGGCGGGCGCGGAAGCCGTCGCCCGGGTGGTCGGGGCCGCTGTCGTGGAGGCGGGTGCCAGTGTCGTCGGGGGCGTCGGCGCCGTCGGAACGGGGGATGCGTCCGGAGTCGTGGCGGTCGAGCCGGAAGGGGTCCCCGGCAGTTGAAGAACCGATTCTTCAGCGCCCGGCTCCACCTGTCGGTGCCGACCGAAACTGCTGGGTGTCGTGTACAGCGTGGTCATGCCCGGACCAACGCGCCCCGGCGCCCCGGAGTCACCGCCGGGCGGATTCGAGCGGCAGTTCACCCGCTACCCGACGCACGCCCCTGGCCCCCTGGAGCAGATCTGACGTACCGTCAGCCCTTACTCGCCGATCAGGAGGTCAGCCGTGGACGACCGGCCCGTCGCGCTCGACGAATACCCCGTGCACCAGGCCCCGCTCTCGATGAAGCACCACGTCAGTGGCGATCGCAACGCCTACGACCGATGCATCTTCCACGTCTTCGACCACGCCGGTCGCGCCCTGCTCATCGTCGGCCTCGGCGTCTACCCCAACACCGGGGTCATGGACGCCTACGCGACCCTGCGCATCGGCGACCGGCTCCATGCCGTGCGCGCCTCGGACGCCCTCGGCGACGACCGTACGGACCTCTCCGTCGGCCCGCTCGCCATCACCGTCGACGAACCGCTCCGACGGCTCTCCCTGCACTGCGCGCCCGACCCCGCCGAGCCGGGCGGACTCTCCTTCGACCTCACCTGGACCGGCGACTTCCCCGCGGTCTGGGAGCCCCACCACACCCAACGCCACGGCGGACGACTCACCCTCGAAGGCCGCCGCTTCGTCCAGGCCGGGAGCTGCACGGGCACCATCGCGGTCGGCGGTCAGGAGTTCGTCGTCACCCCGGGGGAGTGGACCGGCACCCGCGATCGCAGTTGGGGCGTTCGTCCCCTTCCCGGAGAGGAACCCGGCCGTGCCGTCGAGTTCCGCCCCGAGGGCTTCCACTGGCTCTGGGTCCCGATGCGCTTCGACGACCGCTTCCTCATGGTCATCGCCCAGGAGGACGCCGACGGATACCGCACCCTCAACGAAGCGCTGCTCGTCCGCAACGGCCGCCGTGACGTCCAACTCGGCTGGCCCCGCACCGAGATCGCCTACCGTCCCGGCACCCGCCACCCCGAGGGGGCGACCATCCACCTCGCCGACCGGGCCGGGAAGCCCTTGGAGATCGACGTCGAGGTCCTCGCCTCCTCACCGCTCGCCGTCGGCGCCGGCTACCCGCCCGCCACCGACTGGCAGCACGGCGCCTGGCGCGGTCGCGGCTGGACCGACCGGCGCGTCTACGACCTCTCCGACCCCGCTGCGCACGCCGTGGCCGCCTACGGGGTCACCGATCACGCGGCCCGCTTCACCCTCGACGGCCGCACCGGCTACGGCATCTTCGAGCACGGTTCCTTCGGTCGCCACGACCCCAGCGGATTCACCGGCTGAGGGCCGTCCCGTGATCCGGGGAGCGGGTGCGCCGCACCCACCGGGTGCCGGGGCGTGCCCCCGGACCCGGCACCCCGCGGACGAACCGAGACCCGAGACGAGAGGAGCCCCCGTGACGAGAGGAGCCCCCGTGACCAGCGCGCCCCGCCCCCGCACCACCACCCGGGACCCCGAGGAGATCGCCCGCCGGCTCACCGCCTGGCTGGACCGTCGGCTGCCCGGCGCCAGGATCGACGGACTCGCCGTGCCCGGATCCAACGGCATGTCCAGCGAGACCCTGCTCTTCGACCTCGACCACCCGGACGCCCCCGTGCGCGGTTGTGCCCTGCGACTGGCTGCGGACCCCGCTGCGTACAGCGTCTTCCCCGTCTACGACATGGCGCGCCAGCACCGCGTGATGCGTCTGGTCGGCGAGCACACCGACGTCCCCGTGCCGCGGGTGCTGTGGCTGGAGGAGGACCCGGGGCCGCTCGGCGCACCCTTCTTCGTGATGGCCCGCGCCGAGGGTCGCGTACCGCCGGACGTCATGCCCTACACGTACGAGGGGAACTGGCTGCACGCCGCGAGCGACGCCGAGCGGGCCCTCCTGGAAGCCGAGTCCGTCTCGGTCCTGGCCCGCCTGCACGACCAGTTTCCCGCCAGGGAGGCCGAGTTCCTGCTGCCCGGGGGCGTCGGAAGCCCGCTGCGCCGTCATGTCGATGCCCAACGGGACTACTACGCCTGGGTGGTGGAGGGGCTCGCGCCCTCGCCGCTCATCGAGTCGGCCTTCGACTGGCTGGAGGAGCGCTGGCCGGTCGACGAAGGCCCCGCGGTCCTCGGCTGGGGCGACGCGCGCATCGGGAACATCGTCTACGACGGCTTCTCTCCGGTCGCGGTCCTCGACTGGGAGATGGCCGCCTACGTACCGCGGGAGGTCGACCTCGGGTGGACGGTGTACCTGCACCGCTTCTTCCAGGACCTGACCGTCGGCTTCGGCCAACCGGGGCTCCCCGGCTTCCTGCGGCGCGACGCGGTCGAGCGGCGCTACGCGGAACTCACCGGACACGCCCCGCGCGACATGGAGTTCCACACCCTGTACGCCGCCCTGCGGCACGCGATCGTGATGCTGAGGATCGCGTACCGGCAGGTCCGCTTCGGTGAGGTCGAGGTGCCCGACGACCCGGACGGTCTGATCCTGCACCGCGCCGCGCTCGCGGCGATGGTGCGGGGGGACTACTGGTGACGGAAGGTCACGCCGCCTGCCGCATCTGCGGCACCCGGATCGGGCGCGAGCCCGGACCGCCCACGTGGGAGAAGGGTTGCGTGCGCCAGTCGAGCCCCTGGGGGAGCGTCAGGAGGAGGGCGGTGTCCTGCTCCTGGACCCCGAGGGCGTCGTCGGTGGGGCGGGCCTCGGCGGCCGGGAGGCCCGTGCCCCGGCACACCGTCAGGACGAACGGGTTCCACGGCGTCGGGCAGAGCGCGTGCTCCGGCAGTGCGTCCTCGTCCGCGAGCAGCGCGATGGGGCGCGTGCACTCCGGGCAGACGACCCGGAACATCTCAAAGGTGTCATAGGCGTCGAGCTCGTCGGACGTCTCGACCGAATTGACAGGCTCCTGCATTGGGATCTCCCCCTCGACTGGGTCGGCCGGATCTGTGCGGCCTCGACCACAGCAAGCACTTCCCATGCGGAACTCCGCATAACCACGGGGATGCACCCAGGCCCGGACGCAAACCTGTGGCGTTCGTCACACGCCCGTCGCAGGTGCCCCGTGACCGCCCATAGCGGGACGTACAGGTCGCCTCCCGGCCGTGCCCCCGTCCTCCCGGAGCAATAGGGTCACCGCATGGAGGAGCTGGATCGTCAGATCGTGGAGTTGCTCGTCAAGGACGGGCGCATGAGCTACACCGACCTGGGCAAGGCCACGGGCCTGTCCACGTCGGCGGTGCATCAGCGCGTCCGCCGCCTGGAGCAGCGCGGTGTCATCCGCGGCTATGCCGCAGTCGTCGACCCGGAGGCCGTGGGTCTGCCGCTCACCGCCTTCATCTCGGTCAAACCCTTCGACCCCAGCGCCCCCGACGACACCCCCGACCGACTCGCCGACATCCCCGAGATCGAGGCCTGTCACAGCGTCGCGGGCGAGGAGAACTACATCCTCAAGGTCCGGGTCGCCACCCCGCTGGAACTGGAGCACCTGCTCAGCCGCATCCGCTCCCAGGCGGGCGTGTCCAGCCGCACGACGGTCGTCCTGTCCACTCCGTACGAAGCCAGGCCGCCCCGCATCTGAGGCGACCGGGGTCACCAGGGGGGACCTGCCGGACAAACCGGGTCCGGCCAGGTCCTAGCCTGGTGGCATGAGTGAGACCACGTCTGCCGGCGAACACCGCACCGTGCTGTTGCGCGGTGGAGAAGTACACAGCCCCGCCGATCCCTTCGCCACCGCCATGGTGGTGGAGCGCGGTCACGTCGCCTGGGTGGGTTCGGAGGGGGCGGCCGATGCCTTCGCCTCCGGAGTGGACGAGGTGGTCGACCTGGAGGGCGCGCTCGTCACCCCGGCGTTCGTCGACGCCCACGTGCACACCACGGCCACCGGATTCGCCCTCACCGGGCTGGACCTGTCCACTGCTGCTTCGCTCGCCGATGCGGCCGAAATGATCAGGGCCCATGCCGCCGCCCGCCCCGAGGACGGGATCCTCATCGGTCACGGCTGGGACGCTTCCCGCTGGCCCGAGCGACGTGCCCCCAGCCGGGCCGAGCTCGACGAGCTGACCGGCAACCAGCCGCTCTACCTGACCCGGATCGACGTCCACTCCGCCGTCGTCACCACGGCCCTCCTCGACCTGGTGCCCGGCGTCCGGGCCCTGGACGGCTTCCACGACGGCCAGCGCCCGCTCACCGGGGACGCCCACCACGCGGTGCGCGCCGCGGCCTTCGGTGCCGTGTCGCCGCGGCAGCGCACCGAGGCCCAGCGCGCCGCCCGGCACCGGGCCGCCTCCCTCGGCATCGGCACCCTGCACGAGTGCGGCGGTCCCCGGATCTCCTCGGAGGAGGACTTCACCGGGCTCCTGGACCTCGCGCGCGACGAGGCGGGGCCCCGGGTCGTCGGCTACTGGGCGGACCTCGACGTCGAGCGGGCGCGGGCCCTCGGTGCCCTCGGCGCGGCCGGAGACCTCTTCGTCGACGGATCCCTCGGCTCCCACACGGCCTGCCTCCACGAGCCGTACGCCGACCACGCCGATCCCGGCCACACCGGGGCGGCCCACCTGGACGCGACCGCCGTCGCGCTCCATGTCGTCGCCTGCACCGAGGCGGGGCTCCAGGCCGGCTTCCACGCCATCGGGGACGCGGCCGTGACCTCGGTCGTGGAGGGGGTCCGCGCCGCCGCAGAGAAGCTCGGCCTGGCTCGCGTCAGGGCCGCCCGCCACCGCGTCGAGCACGTCGAGATGCTCACCCCCGAGACCATCGCCGCCTTTGCCGAGCTGGGGCTCACCGCCTCCGTCCAGCCCGCCTTCGACGCGCTGTGGGGCGGAGAGGAGGGCATGTACGCCGATCGCCTCGGCGTCGAGCGGGCCCGCACGCTCAACCCGTACGCGGCGTTGTTGCGGGCCGGGGTGCCCCTGGCCTTCGGCTCCGACAGCCCCGTCACCCCGCTCGACCCCTGGGGCACCGTCCGGGCCGCCGCCTTCCACCGCACCCCGGAGCACCGGATTTCCGTCCGGGCCGCCTTCACCGCCCACACGCGGGGCGGTTGGCGGGCCGTGGGTCGGGACGACGCGGGAACGCTGGTTCCCGGTGCGCCCGCCGACTATGCGGTCTGGAGCGCCGAAGAGCTCGTCGTCCAGGCGCCCGACGACCGGGTCGCACGCTGGTCCACGGATCCCCGTTCGGGGACTCCCGGTCTGCCCGACCTGTCGCCCGGCGCGGACCTTCCCGTCTGTCTGCGCACGGTGGTGTACGGACAGACGGTGTTCGTACGACCGAACGAGTGATATGGGGTATTTGGAACCATGATGTACCGCTCCGTACGTTTCTCCCCGACCTGCTGATCTTCCCCTCCGGCCTGGCCTTATGGCGGGTCTTCGCAGGTCGGGCGGGTGTTGACAGCCGCCCTCCGGAGGCGGGTAGGTTCTCCGCGTCCACCACAGGACGTCCGACCGGACGGCATGCCCGCCCCGTAGCCGAACGCCGCCCGCGCCTCGGTCGCGAGGGAAGGTTTCTCCGGCGGAAGGTGCGACCCGGGTGGGGCCCGGACGTTCAGTAGACAACGGCTCTCGGTCGACCCGCAGCCAGCGGTTCCCAGGTCGGACCGAAGGACTCCGGGCCCCGCGCCGCACGCAGACCGTCACACTCGACCCGCCGCGCCGGATCACTCCCGGGACCTCGCTATGGTGGGTCCCTGCGTATGTATCCGAAGGGGCAGTAGTGAACGACGGTGGCCAGAGGCGTTACGGCCCGCTCGGCAAGGTTCTGGTGATCATTCCGACCTACAACGAGGCGGAGAACATCAAGCCGATCGTCGCGCGGGTGCGGGAAGCCGTACCCGAGGCGCACGTTCTCGTCGCCGACGACAACAGCCCCGACGGCACGGGCAAGTTCGCGGACGAGATCGCGTCCGAGGACGACCACGTGCACGTCCTGCACCGCAAGGGCAAGGAAGGGCTCGGTGCCGCGTACCTGGCCGGCTTCCGCTGGGGCATCGAGCACGGGTACGGCGTCCTCGTCGAGATGGACGCCGACGGTTCGCACCAACCCGAAGAGCTTCCGCGCCTGCTCACCGCCCTCAAGGGGGCGGACCTGGTCCTCGGCTCCCGCTGGGTGCCGGGCGGTCGGATCGTGAACTGGCCGAAGTCCCGCGAGTTCATCTCCCGGGGCGGCAGCCTCTACTCGCGCGTGATGCTCGACGTGCCGATCCGCGACGTCACCGGCGGCTACCGCGCCTTCCGCAAGGAGACCCTGGAGGGCCTGGGGCTGGACGACGTGGCCTCGGCGGGCTACTGCTTCCAGGTCGACCTGGCGCGCCGCGCGGTCGCCGCCGGTTTCCATGTCGTCGAGGTGCCGATCACCTTCGTGGAGCGCGAGGTGGGCGACTCGAAGATGAGCCGGGATATCCTGGTCGAGGCGCTGTGGCGGGTCACCGGTTGGGGACTGACGGCCCGTGCGGAGAAGGTCGGCAAGCGGCTCGGCCGCTCGTCCTCCTGACGCGGCCCCTCCTCCCGCCGGCCCGTTCACGGCCCGGCGCGGACCCGACCGGGGAACCGCATCCTGATCTTTCCTTTACGCCGTTCCGGCGGGACGCCAGGCACACTGGGGGCATGACGACCGGCGCACCGCCTTCCCCCGCCCCCAAGCGCTCGCGCGCGCGTACGTTCCTCCCCCTGGGCGTGGCCGCCTGGTTGGTCCTGGAGATCTGGCTGCTCACGGTGGTGGCGAACGCGGCGGGCGGTCTCGTCGTGTTCGCCCTGCTCGTCGGTGGTGCCGCACTCGGTGCCGTCGTCATCAAGAGGGCCGGTCGCCGGGCCTTCCGCAATCTCACCACCACCTTCCAGCAGGCCCAGGCCGCGGCACAGACGGGCGCGATGCCCGAGTCCCCCCGGACCGGTGCGGACGACCGCAACGGCTTCCTGATGCTCGGCGGCCTGTTCCTGATGGTCCCCGGCCTGATCTCGGACGCGGCCGGCCTGCTCCTCCTGGTCCCGCAGGTCCGTTCCTTCCTCGGGCGGTACGCGGAGAAGGCCGTCGAGCGCCGGATGAGCGCCGGTCCTCCCGGCGGCCTCCAGGACGCCTTCCAGCAGGCCCGCATGCGCCGGCCGGACGGAAAGGTGGTCCAGGGCGAGGTGATCCGCGAGGACACGCCCCGGGGGTCCCGTCCGCCCGAAGGGCCCCGTCCGCCCCTGACTCCCTGACGCACCGGGAGCACTAACGCCGCCCGGGAGCACCAACGCCGCGGGGCCCAGCACACGACGTGTGCTGGGCC
>NZ_JBHYMF010000092.1:0-27741 GCF_042742855.1 Streptomyces sp. NPDC058877
CGCCCGGAGGGAGCCATCCCTCCGGGCGTCCGCACGTCCATGCGTCCACAACGCCGCGCCGGCCGCGTCCCCGGCCCCACGGGACGGTGCGCCTAGCGCAGCAGCACCCCCGCCCCCTCCCCCGTCGTCTCCTCCGGCAGGGCCACGAGGCCCAGTTCGGCCGGGCCGGCGAGCAGCGGGTGCGCGGGCAGGACGCGGACCGTGCAGCCGAAGGAGCCGGTCCGGTCGAGCTCCAGGGTGCCCGCGTACGGCAGCCGTCCGTCCAGGTCGGGGCCACCGGCCGGTTTGAGGGTGACGCAGCGGGGGGCGGCGAGGACGTCGTCGGCTCCGACGCGGCCGGCGACGGCCTGGACCTCGACGTCCTCGGGTCCGAGCGCACCGAGGGCCACCCGGACCCGGACGACGGGGGTGGCACCCAGTTCGGCGTCGGCGAGATCGTCCCCGAGGCCGTCGCCGACGACCTCGACGTGGTCCACGGCCACCTTGGGCCAGGCCTCCCGGACCCGGGCCTTCCAGACGGCGAGGTCCCGCGCCCGGTCCGGGGTGAGGGCCCGCCGGGCCCGGGCGGCCGGTACGTAGAGCGTCTCGACGTAGTCGCGGACCATCCGGTCGGCGAGCACCTTCGGGCCGAGGTCGGTGAGGGTGCGCCGGACCATGGCGGTCCAACCGGACGGCACCCCGTCAGCGTCCCGGTCGTAGAAGCGGGGCGCGACCCGGCGTTCGATCAACTCGTAGAGCGCGGCGGCCTCCAGGTCGTCGCGGCGGTCCTCGTCGGCGGCGGCGACGCCGTCGACGGTGGGGATCGCCCAGCCGAAGTCGGGCTCGAACCACTCGTCCCACCAGCCGTCCAGGACGGAGAGGTTGAGGCAGCCGTTGAGGGCGGCCTTCATCCCGCTGGTGCCGCAGGCCTCCAGGGGGCGGAGCGGGTTGTTGAGCCAGACGTCGCACCCGGGGTAGAGGCCGCGGGCCATCTCCATGCCGTAGTCGGGCAGGAAGACGATCCGGTGCCGGACCCGTGGGTCGTCGGCGAACCGGACGAGTTCCCTGACGAGCCGCTTCCCCCCGTCGTCGGCGGGGTGGGCCTTGCCGGCCACGACGAGCTGCACGGGCCGCTCGGGGTGGAGCAGCAGCGCCCGCAGCCGGTCCTTGTCCCTGAGCATCAGGGTGAGGCGCTTGTACGAGGGGACGCGGCGGGCGAACCCGATGGTGAGGACGTCCGGGTCGAGGACGGATTCGGTCCAGCCCAGTTCGGCCGCGGCGGCCCCGCGCTGCCGCCAGGAGGCCCGCAGCCGTCGCCGCACGTCGGTCACCAGCCGGGCGCGGAGGGTGCGGCGCAGCTCCCACAGCTCCCGGTCGCCGGCGTCCGGGGCGAGCCGGCCGACCTCGGGGGCCACCCAGGTGGGGGCGTGGACGCCGTTGGTGATGGAGGTGATCGGGACCTCGTCGGCGTCGAAGCCCGGCCAGAGCCCGGCGAACATGGAGCGGCTGACGGCGCCGTGCAGGGTGGAGACCCCGTTGGCGCGCTGGGCGAGGCGCAGTCCCATGGCGGCCATGTTGAAGAGGCCGGGCTCGCCGCCGAGCGGGGTCTCGTCGCCGAGGGCGAGGATCCGGGCGAGGTCGACTCCGGGAAGGGTGCCGTCGTTTCCGAGGTGGCGGGCGACGAGGGCCCGGTCGAAGCGGTCGATGCCGGCGGGGACCGGGGTGTGGGTGGTGAACACGGTGCCGGCCCGGACGGTCTCCAGGGCGGCGTCGAAGTCGAGCCCCTCGTCCTGGAGTTCGCGGATGCGTTCAAGGCCGAGGAAGCCGGCGTGGCCCTCGTTGGTGTGGAAGACCTCGGGCTCGGGGTGGCCGGTGAGCCGGGTGTAGGTACGGAGGGCGCGGACGCCGCCGATGCCGAGGAGCATCTCCTGGAGGAGGCGGTGTTCGCTGCCGCCGCCGTAGAGCCGGTCGGTGACGTTCCGTTCGCCGGGGGCGTTCTCCTCGACGTCGGAGTCGAGCATCAGGAGGGGGACGCGGCCGACCCGGGCGATCCACAGGTGGGCGTGGAGGCTCCGCCCGCCGGGGAGCGCGAGGGAGATCCGGGCGGGGTTGCCGTCGGCCTCGCGGAGCAGGGTGACGGGCAGTTCCCCGGGGTCGAGGACGGGGTAGTGCTCCTGCTGCCAGCCGTCCCGGCCCAGGGACTGGCGGAAGTAGCCGTGCCGGTAGAGCAGCCCGACGCCGATCAGCGGAAGACCCAGGTCGCTCGCGGACTTGAGGTGGTCGCCGGCGAGGATGCCGAGGCCCCCGGAGTACTGGGGCAGGGCGGCGGCGACGCCGAACTCGGGCGAGAAGTAGGCGAGGGCCGCCGGGGCGTCGCCGGGCCGGCCCTGGTACCAGCGGGGGGCGTGCAGATAGTCGTGGAGGTCGGCGGCGGCGGTGCGCAACCGGGCCAGGAAGTCCCGGTCGGCGGCGAGCGCGGTGAGCCGGGGGGTGTCGAGGGCGCCGAGGACGCGGACCGGGTCGGTGCCGGCGAGTCCCTCGGGGGCGAGGGAGTCGAAGAGTTCCCGGGTGGGCTCGTGCCAGGACCAGCGCAGGTTGTGCGCGAGGTCGGCGAGGGGTCGAAGGGTGTCGGGGAGGACGGGACGCACGGTGAATCGACGGATTGCCTTCACGGTGTCCACCTTCGCAGGCGAGTACGGAGCGGAGTGGACGCACCACGCTGTGCGTCCGGCGTGCCGCTCCGACGTTAGGCCACGGCGGCCCGGTGGACCACGGGGCGTCAGGGTGCGGGCACCGGCACCTCGTACGGGGAGCCCTGGTTGACCGTGGTCGGGTCGGAGGAGCCGGCGGCGGCGTACCGGGCGGCGAGGGCGGCGAGTTCCTCGGCGGGGACGACCCGGTGGATGTCGGTGAAGCCGTGCGGGGCACGGGCGTGGGCGAGGTCGATGACGGCTCCGGGGCCGAGTTCGCGGTCGGCGCGTCGCAGTGCGGCCGTGGCGGGACGGCGTTCGCGCTCGTAGGCGGCGAGTCCTTCGGCGGGGTCGGCGTGCCGGGCGAGGGCGTGGGCGAGGGCGCGGGCGTCGAGGATCGACTGGGTCGCCCCGTGGGAGCCGAGGGGGTGCATCGCGTGGGCGGCGTCGCCGATGAGGGTGGTGCGGCCGTGGGTCCAGCGGTCGAGGGGGTCCCGGTCGACCGTCGGGTGCTCGTGGGCGGTGTCGGCGGCGCGCAGGACGGCGGGGACGTTGACGCCGGCGAACTCCCAGCCGTCGTAGTGCGGGAGCAGGGCGTCGACGGGGACGGCACGGTTCCGGTCGCCGCGCAGCCGCTCGTCCCCGGCGACGCCGGGGGTGTCGGCGGGCCGGGCGAGCGCCCAGTTCACCAGGACCTCCCGGTCGGGTCCGGACGGTCGGCTCATCGGGTGGACGACGGCCTTCTGGCGGTCGTCGCCCGCGATGAGCATGAAGGAGCCGACGGCCCGTGCGGGCATCCGGGAGACGCCGCGCCAGACCAGCAGGCCGTCCCGTGCGGGTCCGCCCTCGGTGGGGTTGAGCGCCGCGCGGACCGCGGAGCGGATGCCGTCGGCACCGATCAGGACGTCCGGTTCCAGGGAGGCCCGGCCCCGGACGGGGCCTTCGCGGTGTTCCAGGCGCAGTCGTGGCCGCCCGTCGGCGAGCAGTTCGACGCCGGTGGCCCTGACGCCGGTGATCAGGGCGGAGGTGCCGAGTCGGGCGCGGACGGCGCCGGCCAGGACCTGCTGGAGGTGGCCTCGGTGGACGGAGAGCTGCGGCCATCGGTAGCCGGCGCCGAGGCCACGCGGCTCTCGGGATATCAGGCCGCCCGAGCGGTGGTAGCAACGCAGTTCGCGGGTGCGCAGGGCACCCGCTTCCAAGGCGTCGAGCAGGCCGAGCGCATCGAGTTCGCGCACGGCGTTCGGCATCAGGTCGAGCCCGGCGCCGACCGGTCGGATGGCGGGGGCCGCCTCGATCACGGTGACCCGCTCGAATCCGGCGGCGTGCAGGGCCAGGGCCGCGGTGAGGCCGGCGATGCCGCCGCCGGCGATCATGACGTGCGGGTCGCGACCGGGTTGCTGCCCGTGGGTGAGGTGGGGGGACATCGGGTGTGCTCCTTCGTGCCGTTGGGGCCTGTCCTACGCTGCCGGTGACCCGACGGGGGTACCGGCGGGGTGGTGCGGCGCGGTCGCGCGGCGCACCGGGGGCTCGTTCTCCCCGGCCAGGTCGAGGATCGGGCGGAGCAGTGCGACGGGGGCGCCGCCGTCCTCCTCGTACGGCCGCGGCTCGTCGCGGCGGGCCGTGCGGGCGATGCCGGTGTGTCGGGCCCGGAGGGCCTTCAGGATCCGCAACACCCGGCCGAGCGCCTGCGCCGAGGCGGTGAGGGCGGGCGGGAGCGGGGCGGTGCCCTCCCGGCTGATCGCGGCCGAGAGCTTGCTGACGGCGGAGACGCCGCCCCGGTGCCGGGCGTGGAAGGCGCGCCAGGACGGCGGTGCGTGGGGCAGGGACTCGGCGAGGAAGGCGTCGTGGGCGGCGTCGGAGCGGTCGCACCGCCACAGCGTCAGGTCGACCAGCCAGAGCGGGACCTGGGCGGCGGCCGGGCCCGGGTAGTCGCGGCCGGCGATCTCGACCTCCTCGAAGTACGGGCTCAGGGTCAGCGCGAAGTACTCCGGCGGGACCCGGGTGACCGTCGGGTCGATGGCGTCGGCCACGGTCCTGAGGTGGCCGGCCATGCGGTCGAGGGCGCTCGCGAAGCCGGGGTCGTACGGTTCGAGGCGGGCGGTGCGGGCGCAGTCGTCAAGGGCGGCGACGAGCCCGGGGAACACCGTCCGCACGGCGTCCTGGAAGCGCGCCTCCACCGGGTCCCCGGTGTACGAGCGGCGGCGGGGCCCCGTGGGGTTCCAGGTGGTGTAGTGGTGGACGGTGTCCCGGGGGACCATGTCGGTGCGGCGGCCGAGGATCTCCAGGACGGGCAGGGCCTCGGGGACCGCGATCAGGGGTTGCACGCCGTGCCGTTTCAGGGAGCCGAGCAGGATGCCCAGGTCGCGCACGGCGGCGAGCGCACCGCCGACGCTCCACCGCACGGCCTCGGCGGGGTCGGGCACCAGGGCGCGCAGGGCGACGGTGAGGGCGGCGGCGTCGGCCCGCGCGTTGAGCGTGGGCACCGCGGCGAGCAGGGCGTCGGCACCCAGCGGGTCGGCGGCGCGGACGTCCTCGGTCGTGTAGCGCGGGTCGCCGAGCAAGGGGGCTCCTTCTTCCGTGCCTCGGTGGGGGGGGGTGGTGGGCGGTGCGGCCCGAGGCCGGTGCGGGGCAGGGCACCGGCCCGGCGCACCCGCGCCCGGTGCGGGGCGAAGGCGGTGCACGGGGTCGTCGGTTGGGTCGTGGGGGCCGCGGTGTCGCGGAGGGCCGGGTGGACGGTGACGTCCTCGACGCGTTCTCCGTCGAGCCGGATCCCGCGCCCGTCGAACCGTCCCTCCAGGTGCTCCTGCCCGGACCTCGTCACCGGTGTCCCGCCCTCCTCGGGTGTCACGGCCGTACCGGTTCCGAGCCTGTCCGGGACCTTGCGGCCGGACAATGAGCGTCCGTCCAGGGGTCCTTAAGAACCGTCCAGGGAACCCCGAAGATGTCAGGTCGAGGGGTCGGAGGGGGCAGAGGAGGCGGCCGGGGCGGCGGGGGCGGCCTCGGACGGTGGGTGCGGGCGGTCCGGTGACGGGGTGCCGTGCCCGTCGCCCTGCGCCCTGCCCCGCCGGAGAACACGGGAGGCCCCTCAGACGGCCCGGTACTCGCCGGGGGTGACCCCGAACCACTTGCGGAAGGCGAGGTGGAAGCCGACGGCGCTGCGATAGCCGACGCGGGCGGGTACGGCCGACTGCGGGAGGGAGGTCTCGGTGAGCAGGCGACCGGCCTCCTGCATGCGGCGGGCGGCGAGGTACCGGGCCGGGGACTCTCCGACGAGCTCGCGGAAGGCGGCGGTGAAGGCGGAGCGGGACATGCCGACCTCGCGCGCCAGGGAGTCGATCGTCCAGGGCTCGGCGAAGCGGGTCGCCATCGTGACCACCGCACGGCTGATCCCGGGGTGTCGGAGCAGCGGCAGCGAGGCCGGGGTCCCGGCGAGTTCGCGGAGCAGCGGGCGGAGGGTGAGGACGAGGGTCATCTCGAAGGCGCGCAGGGTGATGAGCCGGTCGCCGGGGCCGACGGGCCGGTCGGGGGCGGCGAGCAGCCGGAGGGTGTCGCGGAGCAGGGGCTCGCGGTCGACCTGGTGGCCGTCGAGGACGAGCGCCCGGGGCAGTGAGGCGTAGAAGCCGGTGGCGGCGCCGGTGGCGTAGTGGAGCCCGGCGCACAGGAGCCGGCTCTCGGGGCCGGTGCCTTCGATGACGATCTCGCCGGAGGTGCCGGGGTGGCGTTCGGGCAGCACGGCCCGGAGCGGGACGCCCCGGCGTTCGGGGCGGTCGGAGAGGCGGTGCGCGGTTCCGGTGGGGAAGACGACCAGGTCTCCGGCGTGGAGTTCGACGGGGGCTTCGCCGTCGGCGGTGATCCAGCAGTGCCCCTGGACGACGTAGCGGAGGACGGCGCAGCCGGGTTCGGCGTCGCACTCGATGACCCAGGGGGCGCGGACGTGCCAGCGGCTGTCGAAGACCCCGGTGAGCCGAAGGGGTTTGAGGAGTTCGCTCAGCAGGTCGTCGTGCTGGTCCTCGTCGGAGGGGTCGAGCGGGTCGCACGGGTGGTGACGGTCGGTTCCCACGGTTTCCATGGACGATCCTTCAACTTCCGCCCCGGTTTGTCGATTGAACGGACGAAGCCGTCGCGGCGAGCCCGGAGGGGCGCCGGCGCAGCAGCGGTGACAGCCTATCGAAGGGCTTCGGACGCACCGGTCCGGTGAGATCGTGATGCGGGTGGCGGTCGCGGGTGTGAGCGGCTTCCGGGGCGGTGCGGTACGAGGAGTGGGATCCGGCCGTGTTCGAGCGGGATCCGGCGGGGCCGCTCGGTGCGGCGGTGGGGGTGGCGGGGATCCACCGCTCCGTGGCGGGCGGGGCCGATCCGCTGCTGGTGGCGGACGACGACAGGGGGGTGACGGAGGCCCTCGCCCTGGCGGCGGCCCCGGTGGAGGAGCGGCCTGTCCGCCGGCCCCGGCAGCCGTGGTCGCCGGGCGCGGAGGGCCGGAACGTCCCACCGGGCCCCCTGGTCCACGGGACGGAGCGGCGGGCTCCGCCGCGCCCCGCGTCCCGCGGAGAGCGCACGGAACCCGCCTGTCGAGGGCGTGGTCGTTTTTCTTGTCCGGGTCGAGCGCTTGCCCGCGGGGCTACGCCCTAGTAGTTAACAAAGCGCCGGATTGCCCACCCGAGAACCGTGGGAAGGCTCCTGCGGTACGACCCGGAAACCGTCTCCCGTGCACCCCTCTCATCCCTTTTGTTCATCCCTGTGGACCCGCCATCCGAGTGAACGCGGACAGGAGCCGTCATGCCCGCAACCCGCCGGCCGTCGACGGAGCTAGAAAGAGCGCACCACCACCCGCACCCCCGTACCCCGTCAGGTGATGCTGTGAATCCGCTCATGGGACGCATTCCCGTACTGGACGTCCGCCCGTTGGTCGACTGCGGCCGGCGCCCCGCGAAGGCGGTGGCCGGAGAGGCCTTCGAGGTGACGGCGACCGTCTTCCGCGAAGGCCACGACGCGGTCGCCGCCAATGTCGTGCTGTGCGATCCCTCGGGGCGCACCGGCCCGTGGACCCCGATGCGCGAACTGGCCCCGGGCACCGACCGCTGGGGGGCCGAGGTCACCCCGGACGTCGAGGGCCCGTGGACGTACGCCGTCGAGGCCTGGAGCGATCCGGTGGCCACCTGGCGTCATACGGCGAAGATCAAGATCCCGGCCGGGATCGACTCCGAGCTGGTCCTCGCCGAAGGTGCCGAGCTGCACGAGCGGGCCGCGAAGGGCGTCCCGAAGAAGGGCGGCGGCCGGGAGGCCGTGCTCGCGGCGGCGGACGCGCTGCGCGACGGGTCCCGCCCGGCGGCCGTGCGGCTCGCGGCGGCCCTCGCCCCGCAGGTGATCGACGCCCTGGACCGGCACCCGCTGCGCGAACTCCTCTCCGCCTCGCCGGCGTTGCCGCTGCAGGTCGAGCGCGAGCGCGCCCTGTTCGGCTCCTGGTACGAGTTCTTCCCCCGCTCGGAGGGGGTGCGGACGGTCAAGGGGCGGACGGTTCCGGGGAACTTCCGGACCGCGGCCGAGCGGCTTCCGGCGATCGCGGCCATGGGCTTCGACGTGGTGTACCTGCCGCCGGTCCACCCGATCGGCGAGACCCACCGCAAGGGCCCCAACAACTCCCTCTCGGCCGGGCCGAACGACGTGGGCGTGCCGTGGGCGATCGGCTCGCCGGAGGGCGGACACGACGCGCTCCACCCGGACCTGGGCACCTTCGAGGACTTCGACGCCTTCGTGGCGCGGGCCCGGGAGCTCCGGTTGGAGATCGCCCTGGACTTCGCCCTCCAGTGCTCGCCGGACCATCCGTGGGTGGAGAAGCATCCGGAGTGGTTCCACCATCGGCCGGACGGCTCGATCGCGTACGCGGAGAACCCGCCGAAGAAGTACCAGGACATCTACCCGATCGCGTTCGACCGGGACATGGACGGGATCGTCGCGGAGACCGTGCGGGTGTTGCGGCACTGGATGGACCACGGGATCAGGATCTTCCGCGTGGACAATCCGCACACGAAGCCGGTGGTGTTCTGGGAGCGGGTGATCGGCGAGGTCAACCGGACGGACCCGGACGTGATCTTCCTGGCGGAGGCGTTCACCCGGCCGGCGATGATGCGGACCCTCGGGGCGGTCGGCTTCCAGCAGTCGTACACGTACTTCACCTGGCGCAACACCAAGGAGGAGCTGACGGAGTACCTCACCGAGCTGTCCGGGGAGACGGCCGCCGTGATGCGGCCGAACTTCTTCGTGAACACCCCCGACATCCTGCACGCCTACCTCCAGGAGGGCGGGCGGCCCGCGTTCGAGGTGCGGGCGGTGCTCGCGGCGACGCTCTCGCCGTCCTGGGGCGTGTACGCCGGGTACGAGCTGTGCGAGAACGTCCCGCTGCGGGACGGGAGCGAGGAGTACCTCGACTCGGAGAAATACCAACTCAAGCCGCGTGACTGGGAGTCGGCGGAGCGCTCGGGAGCGACGATCACTCCACTGATCACCGCCCTGAACCGGATCAGGCGTCGCCACCCGGCTCTGCACAGGCTGCGGAACCTGTCCTTCCATGACACGGACAACCCGCAGGTGATCGCCTACTCCAAGCGTTCGGGTGCGAACACCGTCCTGGTGGTCGTCAACCTCGACCCGCACCACACCCAGGAGGCCACGGTCTCGTTGAACATGCCGGAACTCGGCCTCGACTGGCACGAGACCGTGCCGGTGCGCGACGAGCTCACCGGCGAGACCTATCACTGGGGCAGGGCCAGTTACGTGCGCCTAGAGCCGGGTGTCACGCCCGCGCACGTCCTCGTCCTGCGACCGTCCCCGCAGACCGGAGGGTCACCCACATCATGACTGTCAACGAGCCCGTCCCCGACACCTTCGAGGACACCCCCGCCAAGGACCGCGATCCCGACTGGTTCAAGCGGGCGGTGTTCTACGAGGTCCTCGTCCGCTCCTTCCAGGACAGCAACGGCGACGGCATCGGCGACCTGAAGGGCATCACGTCCAAGCTGGACTACCTCCAGTGGCTGGGCGTGGACTGCCTCTGGCTGCCGCCGTTCTTCAAGTCCCCGCTACGGGACGGCGGCTACGACGTCGCCGACCACACCTCCGTGCTCCCCGAGTTCGGTGACCTGGCCGACTTCGTGGAGTTCGTCGACGCGGCCCACCAACGGGGCATCCGCGTGGTCATCGACTTCGTCATGAACCACACCAGTGACCAGCACCCGTGGTTCCAGGAGTCCCGGCGCGACCCGGAGGGCCCGTACGGCGACTACTACATCTGGGCGGACGACGACAAGCAGTACGCGGACGCCCGGATCATCTTCGTCGACACGGAGTCCTCCAACTGGACCTTCGACCCGGTCCGCAAGCAGTACTTCTGGCACCGGTTCTTCTCGCACCAGCCGGACCTCAACTACGAGAACCCGGCGGTGCAGGAGGAGATCCTCTCCGCGCTGAAGTTCTGGCTGGACCTGGGGATCGACGGCTTCCGGCTCGACGCGGTGCCGTACCTGTACCAGGAGGAGGGCACCAACTGCGAGAACCTCCCGGCCACCCACGCCTTCCTCAAGCGGGTCCGCAAGGAGATCGACGACCACTACCCGGACACGGTGCTGCTCGCCGAGGCCAACCAGTGGCCGGAGGACGTCGTCGACTACTTCGGCGACTTCCGCTCGGGCGGCGACGAGTGCCACATGGCCTTCCACTTCCCGGTGATGCCGCGGATCTTCATGGCCGTGCGGCGCGAGTCCCGCCACCCGGTCTCGGAGATCCTGGCGAAGACCCCGCAGATCCCGTCCGGCTGTCAGTGGGGCATCTTCCTGCGCAACCACGACGAGCTCACCCTCGAAATGGTCACGGACGAAGAGCGCGACTACATGTACGCCGAGTACGCCAAGGACCCGCGGATGCGGGCCAACATCGGCATCCGGCGCCGGCTCGCCCCGCTCCTCGACAACGACCGCAAGCAGATGGAGCTCTTCACCGCGCTGCTCTTCTCGCTGCCCGGCTCGCCGGTGCTCTACTACGGCGACGAGATCGGCATGGGCGACAACATCTGGCTGGGCGACCGGGACGGGGTGCGGACCCCGATGCAGTGGACGCCCGACCGGAACGCGGGCTTCTCCTCCTGCGATCCGGGGCGGCTCTACCTGCCGGCCATCATGGACCCGGTCCACGGCTACCAGGTGACGAACGTCGAGGCGGGCATGGCCTCGCCGTCCTCGCTCCTGCACTGGACGAAGCGGATGATCGAGGTCCGTAAGCAGAACCGGGCCTTCGGAACGGGGACGTACACGGAACTCCCCTCCTCCAACCCGGCGGTGCTGGCCTTCCTCCGGGAGGACGGCGACGACCTGGTCCTCTGCGTGAACAACTTCTCCCGGTTCGCGCAGCCCACCGAGCTCGACCTGCGCCGCTTCAACGGCAGCCGTCCGGTGGAGCTGATCGGCGGGGTGCGGTTCCCGGCCATCGGGCAACTGCCCTACCTCCTGACCCTTGCGGGTCACGGCTTCTACTGGTTCCGTCTCCACACGACCTGAGCGAGAAGCAGTTCTTCCGCACCGGTGCAATTGCCCGGGGTGTGGCGGTTTCCCCCGCCCCACCCTGGGCACTGTGAACCACACACGATCCGCGCCAGGCACCAGGCCCATCCGGGCCCACTTGGCGGACCCGTACGGATCTTCCCCCTCCGACACGTCCCGCACATCCGGACAGCCATAGCCGCAATCCGGGACAATTTGCGCATTTGAATGCATATGAAAACCACGTGCGCGCCCCGGGGAAAGGACGCGATGCCATGCAGGAAACCGCATCCACCACCCGGGCCCCGGACGCCCTCCTCCCGTCCCTCGCCCCCCTGCTCCACGAATGGCTGCCGCGGCAGCGCTGGTTCGCGGGCAAAGGCCGCCGGGTCACCGGATTCACCCTGGACGCGGCCACCGAGCTGCTGCCCCTCGACGGTACGGGCCCCGGCCTCCTCCACCTCCTCGTACGGGTCGAGCAACCCGGCCGCCCGACCGGCACTCCCGCCGATTGCTACCAACTGCTCCTCGGCGTGCGGGCCCAGCTCCCGCCCCGCCTCGCCCCCGCCCTGATCGGGCGGATCCGACGGGGCCCGCTCGCCGGACGCGCCGTCTACGAAGGGCTGCGCGACCCGCGGCTCGCCGGCCTGCTCTACGAACGGCTGCGCACCCCGGGCCGGACCGGCCCCCTGTGCTTCCACGCCACGACGGCGCTGCCCGCCGCCCTGGCCCCCCGGATGCTCGACGCGGAGCAGTCCAACTCGTCCCTGGTCTACGGGGACGCGTTCATCCTGAAGATCTTCCGGCGGGTCAGTCCGGGCGCCAACCCGGACCTGGAACTCCCCCTCGCACTGAGCCGGGCCGGCTGCGCCCGGGTCCCCGCGCCGGTCGCCTGGTTCGAATCGGGCGCCGCGACCCTCGGCGTCCTCCAGCCCTACCTGCGGAACTCCCGCGACGGCTGGCGACTCGCGCTCGACGCGCTCGCCGACGGACGGGAGTTCAGCACCGAAGCCCGGGCCCTCGGCCGTGCCACGGCCGAGGTCCACCTGGCCCTCGCCGAAGCGCTCCCCACCCGGATCCTCCAACGGGCCGAGACCGAGCGGCTGGCCGCCGCCATGGACCGCAGGTTGCACGCGGCGGCACAGGCCGTCCCCGCGCTGCTGCCGTACGTACCGGGGCTGCGGGCCATCTTCGCGGCGGCCGGCGGGGCCCCGGGCGCCGGAATCGTCCAACGCATCCACGGGGACCTGCACCTCGGGCAGACGCTGCGGGGCTCCGACGGCGGCTGGGCCGTCATCGACTTCGAGGGAGAACCGGCGAAGCCGCTGGACGAGCGGCGCAGCCCGCAGCCCACGGTCCGCGACGTCGCCGGGATGCTCCGCTCCTTCGACTACGCGGCCCGCACCCACCGGCCCTGGAACGCGGACTGGGCGGCGCGCTGCCGGGCCGCGTACTGCACCGGCTACGCGGAGGCGGCGGGCGCGGACCCGCGCGCGGACCCCGCACTGCTCCGCGCCTACGAGACGGACAAGGCCGTCTACGAAGTCCTCTACGAGGCCCGCCACCGCCCGGACTGGCTCCCGGTCCCCATGTCGGCGATCGAACGCCTGGCGACGCCCCGGTGACCGCCCCGCCCGCACCCGCGGGACCGACCCGTTCGGAGCAGTCCGCGCGCCGTCCCGCGGGGCCGCCGGCTGCGGCGGGGCGGACGGAGCCCGTTCGGCCGAGTTTCCTGCCCCCGCACCACGCCGTTGCCTAGCCGTACCCGTGTCCCCCCGTACCCCTCGCCCCAGGAGGCACCCCCTGTGACCGCCCGATCCGCAGGCAAGACGACCGGCAAAGCGCCCCGCGTGGCGCCCCCGCTCGACCCCGGCGACCGGGCCCGGCTGCTCGCCGGGGAGCACCACGATCCGCACGGCCTCCTCGGCGCACATCCGGTCCGGGGCGGGATCGTCTTCAGGGTGCTGCGCCCGTGGGCGCGGTCCGTGGCCGCGCTGCTGCCGAAGGGCCGCCGGATCGAGCTGTACGACGACGGGGACGGCTTCTTCTCCGCGCTCGTCCCGCTGCTCCGCAAGGTGCCCGCGTACGAGCTCCGGGTGCGGTACGAGGACGGCGGCGAGGAGTTGGCCCTCCACGACCCGTACCGCTTCCTGCCGTCGCTCGGCGAACTCGACCTGCACCTGATCGGCGAGGGGCGGCACGAGGAGCTGTGGACGGCGCTCGGATCGCGGGTGATGGTCCACGGGGGCGTCAGCGGCACCCGCTTCGCGGTGTGGGCGCCGAACGCACGCGGCGTCCGGGTCACGGGCGACTTCACCCACTGGGACGGCACGGCGCTGCCGATGCGCTCGCTGGGCTCGACGGGCGTGTGGGAACTGTTCGTGCCGGGGATCGACGAAGGGGCGGTCTACAAGTACGACATCACCCGCCCGGACGGCTCGCACACGGTCCGCGCGGACCCCATGGCCCGGCGGACCGAGTGCCCGCCGAACACCGCGTCGATCGTCACGGAGTCGCACTACTCCTGGGACGACGCGGAGTGGATGGAGCGGCGCGGCGCCCGTCCTCCGCACGAGGCGCCGATCTCCGTGTACGAGGTGCACCTGCCGTCCTGGCGACCGGGGCTGACCTATCGACAGCTGGCGGAGCAGCTCCCCGCGTACGTGAAGGACCTGGGCTTCACGCACGTGGAGCTGATGCCCGTCACCGAGCACCCCTTCGGCGGGTCCTGGGGCTACCAGGTCACCGGGTTCTACGCGCCGACGGCGCGCATGGGCACCCCGGACGACTTCAAGTTCCTGGTGGACGCGCTGCACCGGGCGGGGATCGGGGTCCTGATGGACTGGGTCCCGGCACACTTCCCGAAGGACGACTGGGCCCTGGCGGAGTTCGACGGGCGCCCGCTGTACGAGCACGAGGACCCGAGGCGCTCGCACCATCCCGACTGGGGGACGCTGGAGTTCGACTACGGACGCAAGGAGGTGCGGAACTTCCTGGTCGCGAACGCCGTCTACTGGTGCCAGGAGTTCCATGTGGACGGGCTCCGGGTGGACGCGGTGGCGTCGATGCTCTACCTCGACTACTCGCGGGAGCACGGGGAGTGGCTGCCGAACGAGCACGGGGGTCGGGAGAACCTGGACGCGGTGGCGTTCCTCCAGGAGATGAACGCGACGGTGTACCGGCGCTGCCCCGGCATCGTGACCTTCGCCGAGGAGTCCACCGCCTGGGACGGGGTGACCCGGGCGACGGACCAGGTGGGGCCGGGCGGTTTCGGCGGTCTGGGCTTCGGCATGAAGTGGAACATGGGTTGGATGCACGACTCGCTCGGCTACGTCGCGAAGGAGCCGGTGCACCGCAAGTACCACCACCACGAGATGACCTTCTCGATGGTGTACGCCTACAGCGAGAACTACATCCTGCCGATCTCGCACGACGAAGTGGTGCACGGCAAGCGGGCGCTGGTCTCGAAGATGCCGGGCGACTGGTGGCAGCAGCGGGCGAACCACCGGGCGTACCTGGGCTTCATGTGGGCCCACCCCGGAAAGCAACTCCTCTTCATGGGGCAGGAGTTCGCCCAGGGGGCGGAGTGGTCGGCGGACCACGGACCGGACTGGTGGCTGCTGGACCCGGCGTACGGGGCGGAAGCGGACCACCGCGGGGTGCGGGACCTCGTCCGCGACCTGAACACGGTGTACGCGGCGACGCCGTCGCTCTGGGAGCGGGACACGGTCCCGGAGGGCTTCCAGTGGGTGGTGGGGGACGCGGCGGAGGACAACGTCTTCGCCTTCCTGCGCTTCGACGGCTTCGGGGCGCCGCTGCTCGCGGTGTCGAACTTCTCGCCGGTGGTGCGGCACGACTACCGGCTCGGCGTGCCGGACGCCTTCGCGGCCTGGGCGGAGGTGCTGAACACCGACGCGGCGCGGTACGGCGGCGGGAACGTGGTGGGCACCGACCCGGTGAAGACCGAGTCGGTGCCGTGGCACGGCCGTTCGGCGAGCGTGCGGATGACGCTGCCGCCGTTGGCGACGGTCTGGCTCAGCCCGGCGTGACGGCCGCGGGCCGGATGACACCCATCCGCTGGGTGGCCCGGGTCAGCGCCACGTACAGGTCGTTGACCCCGTGCGCGGCGCCGGCCCGGATCCCGTCCGGGTCGACGACGAGGACGGTGTCGAACTCCAGGCCCTTGACCTGCCGGGGGTCGAGGAGGACGACGGGTCGGGTGAGGTCGGGGCGCGGGCCGTGCGAGACGTCGGGGAGCGCGGCGATCAGACCCGGGTGCAACCCGGGCGGGGCGATCACGGCGGTCCTGCCCTCCTCGCGGAGCGCGTCGGCGACCGCGTCGGCGACCTCCTTCACCGGGTCGTCCGCGGTGCGTTCCCAGGGCTGCACCCCGGTGGAACGCACCGAACGGGGCGGCTCGAAGTCGGGGTCGGCGGTCCTGCGCACCTCGGCGGCGAGGGCCATGATCTCGGCGGGCGTGCGGTAGTTGACGCCGAGCCGGACGAGTTCCCAGCGGTCCTCGACGTACGGTCCGAGGATGTCCTGCCAGGCACCGACGCCGGCCGGGTCACCGGTCTGGGCGGGATCGCCGACGAGGGTCATGGAGCGACTGGGGCTGCGGCGCATCAACAGTCGCCAGGCCATGGCGGAGAGCTCCTGGGCCTCGTCGACGATGATGTGGCCGAAGGCCCAGGTGCGGTCGGCGGCGGCCCGCTCGGCGGCGGTGCGGTGGTCGGCCTCCTCGTGGCGTTCGGCGAAGCGTTCGGCGTCGATGATGTCGTGGGCGGAGAGGACCTCGGAGGCGTCCTTGTCGAGCTCTTCCTTGTCCTCGAACTCGTAGGTGCGGGAGGCGAAGGAGACGTCGAGGACGCCCTGTGCGTACTGGATCTGCTTCTGGCGCTCGGCCTCTTCGGCGGCGCGGGCGGCCGAGTCGTCCTCACCGAGGAGCTCGGCGGCCTCGTCGAGCAGGGGGACGTCGGCGGGGGTCCAGGGACCGTCGGTCCGCCTGATCGCGGCGGCGTCCGGCCCGTCGTCCAGGTGCGTGGGATCGGCGAGGTAGTCGGCGAGGAACCCCTGCGGGCTGAGGGCCGGCCACAGGGTGTCGATCGCCGTGTGCACCTCGGGGTTGGCGGCGATGCCCTTGGCGAGCAGGGCCCGGTCGTCGGGGCCGAGGAAGTTGGGGCCGCCGTAGGGGTCGGCGCCGATCCGGTCGGCGAGCTGTTCGGCGAGCGCGTCGAGGATCCGGAAGACGAAGTAGGGGCGGGCGAGGTTGTGCGGGAGGAAGGTCTCGCGGGCCTTGTGGCGGGCCTCCAACGCCATGTCCCAGTCGATGACCAGGTCGCCGTCCTCGTGCGGGACGACCAGCGGTTCGCCGCGTTCGGGAACCCGCTGGCGGTCCCGTACGGCCTTCGCCAGGGCTTCGGCCATCCCCACCGCACCCTTGACGGCGGCGGCGCGCGGGGTGTCGGTGCCGGTGGCGCGGACACCGGGGAACAGCTCGGCGGGGGTGGCGAGGAGGACGCCGGTCTCGCCGAGGGAGGGCAGGACGTTGCCGATGTAGCCGAGGAAGGCGGGGTTGGGGCCGACGATGAGGACGGCCCGCTTGGCGAGCTGCTCGCGGTGGGCGTAGAGGAGGTACGCGGCCCGGTGCAGGGCGACGGCGGTCTTGCCGGTGCCGGGGCCGCCCTCGACGACGAGGACACCCCGGTGCGGGGAGCGGATGATGGCGTCCTGCTCGGCCTGGATGGTCTGCACGATGTCGTGCATGCGGCCGGTGCGGGCGGCGTCGAGCGCGGCGAGCAGCACCTCGTCGGCGTCCCGGCTCTCGTGGCCGGTGCGGGTGGCGTCGGCGAGGTCGAGGACCTCGTCGTGGAGGGAGACGACCTCACGGCCGTGGGTGGTGAGGTGCCGCCGTCGGGAGAGGCCCATCGGTTCGTGTCCGGTGGCCAGGTAGAAGGGACGGGCGACCTCGGCGCGCCAGTCGACGACGAGCGGGGTCCGCTGCGGGTCGTCCTTGCGGATGCCGAGCCGGCCGATGTGGTGGTCGCGGCCGTCCTTGAAGACGAGCCGACCGAAGCAGAGCCCGCTCTCCCCCGCGTTGAGGGCGGAGAGCAGTCCGGACTGCTCGGCGACCGTCACGTCCCGTTCGAGGCGCCCTTGGCTGCTGCCGACCCCGGGGGCGCGGAGGGCCCGCTCGACAGCGGCTTCGGCCTGGTTCCTCAGGTCGTCGAGTCGTGCATAGAGATCGGTGATGAATTGCTGCTCATTCCGAAATTCCTCGGTTGACAATTCGACTCCCGGCGCGATACAGTGCGTTTATTGAGCTTCTCCACGCCTTTTCTGTGTCCGGGCGCGGAATCCACGAATATACGCGAAGCAATACCCCGACTGTCAATTCTAGTCGGGGTATTTCTGTATGCCGCGCCGTCGCCGGCGGCCCCTGGGCGAGTGAGCCCGAAGTGCCGGTCAACGGCCCTGGGCGACGAGTGATCGGGGGACGGATGTTCCGCGGGGCCCTCGCTTCATGCACCCGAAAAACTTCGGACCTGCTCCTCCAGGTGGTGCGCCCTCCCCATGTGCCGCCGCGAGCCGAAGCACGATAACCGCCACCTCCGAGGCAGCTGACCAGCAGTTTGAGGCGGCGAGGCGCGGTGGTCGTCACCAGGTCGACGCGCTGCCTGCCACCAGCGACGCGGAGGCGTGACTGTTGTCACAAGCTGCGGCGCCTTGTCCGCGGCCCGAGGTGCGTTCTTCGAAGGACGAGTCGCCGGCCTGCTCGACGGCGGCCGAGGCCCAGAGCATCCGCGCGGCGGCGCAGGCCGTCCCGTGGATCGGCGGGCTACGCCTTCTCATAGATGTGCAGTTCATCGGGTCCTCAAGAAGGAACGCCCCCCACCACCACGCCCTCGGCTCGGGTCCCACGATCCGATCCCGCCCTTCGACGGCCCTCATCGAGGCTGGGTTTGCCGGGATGCGGAAGCCACCGCCCCACCCGGATTGCCATCCGACCGTTTTGTGTTCCCGATTCCGGTTGATGGAAGCTGGGACGGAGGGGGTGGACGTGACGACACGGGCGAGGGCCAGGGCGCACAGCCCGGGAAGACTGCCGAGCCAGGGTGGTGCCGGCCGGCGGTCGCCGGGCCGGACGCGGTTCATGGGCGCGCTGCTGATCCTGCTGTCCCTGATAGCGGCTGCAGCCTGCTACTCGGCGTTCGCCTGGTGGCTGCCCTACGACAGCAAGCGCTACCAGGACTACCGCGCGGCCGAGTCGTGCTCCTCCCGCGCAATGGGGCAGGGCCGGACGGACTGTCTGAGCACCTGGCGTCTCACCGTAGAGGAGACCGTCCGCAAGACCGCCGGGAAGGACTCCTCCTACAAGGCGACCCTGACGGATCAGGATTCCTGGCGGGGAACCGTGTTCTTCGGTGACCCAGGGCCGCTCCTGAAGCGGCTCGAACCCGGCGACCAGGTCACAGCCACCGTCTGGCGGCGCGACATCGTGGTGCTCAGCAAGGACGGCGTGCGGCAAAACACCTCCCAGGCGCCCCGTGACGAGCTCCAGATGAACGCTGCCGTCGGCCTGCTCGCCGCGCTCGTCGCGCTTCAGGTCTTCGTGTTCGGTGCGGTGCGTCTTGTCAGGCCCTGTGACTACGAGCCCTTCACCTGGAATCCGTACGGCAAGCGGTTGCTCATCACCATCACCACGGTCTGTTTCGGGGTGGGCTTGCCAGCGGTGTGGATCGGCATCCCGTGGTGGAGCGTGCCCACCGTGGCCGTACCCGTGGTGGTGTACACGGCGGGTCTGACACACCACCGTCTGCGCCGCAGCGCCGCAGGCGGAGTGTGACCCGCCGGGCTTCCTGCGCCGAGGCCCTCCGGTCCACCCACCGGGCCGCGACCTCGATCTCCGCCGCCCCGGCGCAGTACGCGTCGCCCGGAAAGCACTGCCGCAGCAGGCCGTCCGTGTTCTCGTCCGAGGTGCGTTGCCAGGGGCTTGCCGGGTCGCGAAAGGGGTGCGCTTCCTTTCGAGGGACGTAGTCGCCCGACCTGCTCGACGACGGCCGAGGCCCAGAACGTCCGCGCGGCGGCGCAGGCCGTCCCGTGGATCGGCGAGCTGCGCCTTCCCCTAGATGCGCAGTCCATCGGGCCCTGAGAAGAAACGCACCCCGCGACCCGAGCCGCGTGGGGGTTGACCAGCACCTGGAACTCACTCGTCTAGTCCCACAGGTCCGCCAGCTCTTCCAGGAGGCGGCGCTTCGGACGGGCGCCGACGAGGGACTTCACGGGCTCGCCCGCCCGGAAGGCCAGCAGGGTCGGGGTGGCGAGCACCCCGTACCTCAGGCTGGTCTCCGGGTTCCGGTCCACGTCGATCTGCACGATCCGCAGCCGCCCCGCCTCCTCCTCGGCGATCGCGCCGAGCACCGGCTTCAACTGCCGGCACGGCCCGCACCACGGTGCCGTGAACATCACCAGGACCGGCAGCCCGGCACCGAGCACCTCCCCCTCGAAGTCCGCGTCCGTGACCTCCGCCACGCCCTCCGCATGCGTCGTCATCCCCGTCATCCCTCCGTGTCCGTCTCCGTCACCGCTCCGAGTTCGCACCGGGGCTCCGGACCCCGCGGAAGCTCCGCCTCGGCCCGCAGCAGCTGCGCACCCACCTGGGTGCGCACCTCCTGGAGCTGGGCGATGAGCGCGTCCAGCTCCGCCACCTTCCGCCGGTAGACGGCGATGGACGCGGGGCAGGAATCCCCCGCCGGGTGCCCCGCACGCAGGCAGTCGACGAACGGCCGCGTCTCCTCCAGCGCGAACCCGAAGTCCTGCAGGGTCCTGATCTGCTGGAGGAGCCGCAGGTCGTCCTCGTCGTACGTGCGGTACCCCAGGTCCGTGCGCCGGGCGGTCAGGAGACCACGGGACTCGTAGTACCGCAGGGTCCTGGTGGTGGTTCCGGCCCGCTCGGCCAGCTCTCCGATGCGCATGGCCACGACCGTAGGCCTTGACCCCGACGTCAGGGCAAGGGATCAGTGCGGGGCCTGCGGCAGGAGCGGCTTGCGGACCACCGGGGAGGACAGCACGATCGAGGTGGTGGTCCGACCGAGCGCCGACGTCTGCTCCAGGACCTCTTCGAGGTGGATGGTGTCGGTGACGGCGACCCTGAGGATCCAACAGTCCTCGCCGACCACGTGGTGGACCTCCAGCACCTCGGGGCGCGCGACCAGTTCCAGGGTGCGGGGGTGCTTCAGGGTGTAGCCGCCGTGCGGGTTCACCCGGATGAACGCCTGGATGCCGTAGCCGAGCCGGGCCGGGGAGACGTGGGCCCCGTAACCGGTGACGACCCCGCTCGCCTCCAGCCGGCGGACCCGTTCGGTGACGGCCGCGGGGCTGAGCCGGACCCGGCGGCCGAGCTCACTGAGCTTGATCCGACCGTCGGTCTGCAGGAGGTCCAGGAGCTGCCGGTCAATGGGGTCGAAGGCCGCTGCCGAGGTTTCGTCGGCGGTACCGCGCGCATTCCGAGGTTCTTTCGGCCCGGCGACCTGGACTCCCATGTTTCCCCCTTCGTCGAACGGTCGCACAACGTAACACTTGTGCAGGAAGGCAAGGGAGTGGGGATTGATGGACGTTCTGGTCATCGGCGGAAACCGCTACGTCGGAAAGCGGCTCATTGCGCGGCTGCGGGAATCCGGGCACCGGGTCACGGTGCTCAACCGGGGCTCCAGGGCCGCCCCCGGGGGAATCGAGCACCTGAGGGCCGACCGCGATGACGAGCACGCGCTCTCCGCCGTGCTCGCCGGCCGCTCCTTCGACGTCGTCGTGGACCAGGTCTGTTACACCCCGCGCCAGGCCGAGGTCGCCCGCCGGGTGTTCGCGACGCGCACCCGGCGGTACCTGATGACCTCGACCGTGGAGGTGTACGCGGACCGGGACTCGCCCGCCCCCGTCGTCGAGTCCGCCCTCGACCTGGGCGCGGTCGCCGTCGACACCGAACTCCCTTGGGAGGAAAACGAGTTCCTGGCGGCGCACTACGGCGAGGGAAAGCGGCAGGCCGAGGCCGTCTTCGCGGACGGGGCGCCGTTCGCCTGGGCCTCGGTGCGGGTGGCGCACGTGCTCGGCGGCGCCGACGACTTCACCGGCCGGCTCGACCACTACGCGCGGCGGGTCCGCGCGGGCGAACCGATCGCCGTGCCGGTGGTCAACCACCCGGCGACCTACGTGTACGTGGAGGAGATCGCCGCCTTCCTGGCGTGGTCGGTCGAGGCGGACTTCACCGGCCCCGTGAACGCGCACTCCCACGGCGCGCTCACCACGGCCGACATCTGCGCGGAGGTCGAGAAGCTGGTGGGCGGCCGGACGGTCTTCCGACGGGTGGAGGGCGGCGAGGTCTCGCCGTTCTCCTTCGCCCGCGGGTACCGCATGGACAATTCCCGTGCGGTTTCGCTCGGTTACTCCTTCGGCGACTCCCGCGCATGGCTCGGGCGGGCCGTCGCCGAGACCGTCGGAGCGGGGCGCTGATGCGGCACCGGATGCCGGGGGACGTGCAGGTCGGGGCGGTCGGGCTCGGCACGATGCCGCTCTCCGTCGAGGGCCGGCCCGACGGGCGGAGGGCCGTCGCCACCGTGCGCGCCGCCCTCGACGCGGGGGTGACACTCCTCGACACCGCCGACTCCCACCACCTGCCGGGCGGCACGCACGGTGAGGGCGAACTGCCCGTCGCACGGGCCCTCGCCTCCCGTCCGGGCCGTACGGACGACGTGCTCGTGGCGACGAAGGGCGGGCGGGGGCGGACCGCGGACGGCGGCTGGACCGCGGACGGCAGGCCCGAGCACCTACGGCGGGCGGCGGAGGCCTCGGCGTGACGGCTCGGCGGCGGAGGTGGCCGCGTCGGACGCCCGCACGAGCGGGTGCCTCCGACCGGGGCCGGAGGCACCCGCCGGGCCGAGGCCCGGATCCGGCTCAAGACCCGGGACTCGGGGTTCTGGGGGCCCGGGTCCGCCGTCCCGGCGGCGCGGGGGCGGTGCGGGCCGGCGGGTCGTCGCCGCGGGGAGGCCCTGGCGGGGGCGGGCGGGGGTCAGACTCCCGCGCGGGCCTTCTCGTCGCCCTCCTCGGCGCGCTGGTCGGGGAGCGGGGCCGCGGCGTGGTCGTCGAGGAGGGTCCGCTCGTCGAAGGGGACCCGTCCGGCGAGGACCTCGGTGACCCGTGCCTTGTCGATCTCCTTCGTCCAGGTGCCGACCAGTACCGTCGCGACGGCGTTGCCCGCGAAGTTGGTGAGGGCGCGCGCCTCGCTCATGAAGCGGTCGATGCCGACGATCAGGCCCACCCCGTCGACCAGCTCGGGCCGGTGCGACTGGAGCCCGCCGGCGAGGGTCGCCAGTCCGGCGCCGGTGACGCCCGCGGCCCCCTTCGAAGCGATGATCATGAAGACGAGGAGCGAGACCTGCTCGCCGAGCGAGAGCGGGTCGCCCATGGCCTCGGCGGTGAAGAGCGAGGCCATCGTCAGGTAGATCGCGGTCCCGTCGAGGTTGAAGGAGTAGCCGGTCGGGACGGTGATGCCGACGACCGGCTTGCTGACGCCCAGGTGCTCCATCTTGGCGATGAGCCGGGGCAGCGCGGACTCCGAGGAGGAGGTGGAGAGGATCAGCAGGAACTCGCGGCCCAGGTACTTCAGGAGCGACCAGATGCCGATGCCCGCGATCAGGCGCAGCAGCGTCCCGAGGACGACGAAGACGAAGAGGCCGCAGGTCAGATAGAAGCCGATCATGATGATGGCGAGGGAGGCGAGCGCGGCGGCACCGGTCGCGCCGACGACGGCCGCGATCGCGCCGAACGCACCGACCGGCGCGACCCACATGATCATGCCGAGGATGCGGAAGACCAGCCGCTGGAGGTGCCCGATGCCGCGCAGGACCGGTTCCCCCGCCGCTCCCATGGCCTGGAGCGCGAAGCCGGCGAGGAGCGCGACCAGGAGGGTCTGGAGGACCTCGCCCCCGGTGAAGGCGGAGACCAGGGTGGTGGGGACGATGCCGAGCAGGAAGTCCGCGGTGGACTCGCCGGCGCCCTCGGCCTGCTTGGCGCCGGCCTCGGCGATCTCCGGGGTGAGGTGCAGTCCGGAGCCGGGTTCCAGGAGGTTGCCGACGAGCAGGCCGATCGCGAGTGCGACGGTCGACATCACGAGGAAGTAGCCGAGGGCGAGGCCGCCGACCGCTCCGACCTTGGCGGCCTTCCGGACCGAACCGACGCCGAGCACGATCGTGCAGAAGATGATCGGCGAGATCATCATCTTGATCAGGCTGACGAATCCGGTGCCGAGGGGTTTGAGTTCGACGGCGACGCCCGGCGCCAGGAAGCCGACCGCGATGCCGAGCAGGACGGCGCCGATGACGGCCAGGTACAGGTAATGGGTGCGGTCCCGGCGTGCGGCCACGGGTCCTCCTCGTGCTGATGGGTGTCCACGTCCCGGTGGACCTCCGCGACTATCCATCAGCCTGTGACCCGGGTCACGGTTGCGTGCGTTTCGTTCACGGCGGGGCGGCCGGCCCCGCGGGGAAGGGCACGATTCGGGAACGCGCTGCGCCCGCGTGCGTTCCCACGTGCACACTTACCCGCATGCCCCTGCGCCTCCCCCGCCCCCGCAGCCTGGCCGGCCAGCTCTTCGCCATGCAGGTCGTGCTGGTGGCCCTCGTCGTCACGGGGTGTGCGGTGTTCGCGTACGTCACGGACCGGGCGCAGGCGGAGGAGACCGCGCGGCGCCAGGCCACGGCGACCGCCGCCGCCGTCGCCGACTCCCCCTCCGTGCTCGCCGCGGTGCGCTCGGCCGACCCGACCTCCGTCCTCCAGCCCTACACGGAGGCGCTGCGCCGGCACGCGGGCGTCGCCTTCGTGGTGGTGATGGCCCCGGACGGCACCCGCTGGACGCATCCGGAACCGGATCAGATCGGCCGCACCTACCTCGGTCACATCGCGCAGGCCCGGCAGGGCCGGATCTACTCCGAGACCCACCGGGGCGTCCTCGGCCCCTCCGTGCGGACGGTGGCGCCCGTCCTCGACGACGGCCGGGTCGTCGCCCTGGTCAGCGCGGGCATCACGATCGACGAGATCAGCGAGCAGGTGCGGGAGCAGGTGACCGCCCTGCTCGTCACGGCGGGCGCGGCGCTGGTGCTCGGCGGTACGGGGACGTACGTGGTGAACGCCCGCCTGCGCCGTCACACGCACGGGATGAACGCCACCGAGCTGAGCCGGATGCACGACTACCACGAGGCCGCCCTGCACGCGGTCCGGGAAGGGCTCGTGATGCTCGACGGGCAGCGACGGATCGCCCTGATCAACGACGGGGCACGGGAGTTGCTCGCCCTGGACGAAGGGGTCGTCGGCCGCCCGGCCGCGGAGCTCGGGCTGCCCGCTTCGCTGACCGGCGCGCTGCTGTCCTCGGAGCCGCGGGTGGACGAGACGCACCTGACGGCCGAGCGGGTCCTCGTCGTCAACACCCGCCCGGTGGTCGGCGGGGAGCGGCGCGGCACCCTCGTGACGCTCCGGGACCGCACGGAACTCCAGTCGCTGTCAGGTGAGTTGGATTCCGAGCGGGGCTTCACCGAAGCGCTCCGCTCACAGGCGCACGAGGCCGCGAACCGACTGCACACGGTCGTCTCCCTCATCGAACTGGGCCGGCTGGCGGAGGCGGTGGAGTTCGCGACGGCGGAGCTGGAACTCGCCCAGGCGCTCACGGACCGGGTCGTCGACTCGGTCGGCGAGCCCGTCCTCGCGGCGCTGCTGCTCGGCAAGGCGGCGCAGGCCAACGAGCGGGGCGTGGAACTGGTCCTCACCGAGGACAGCCACCTCGATGACGGTCGGGTGTCGACGGCGCTGCCCTCCCGGGACCTGGTGACGATCGTGGGCAACCTCATCGACAACGCCGTGGAAGCGGCGGGCGGAACCCCCCGGGCACGCGTGACGGTGACGGTCGCGGCCCGTGCGGGCGACGGCGAGCTGCTGCTCCGGGTCGGCGACAGCGGCCCCGGCGTGCACCCCGCCGACCGGGAAGCGGTCCTCGGCCGCGGCTGGTCCACCCGGGGCCCCGGTCGCGGCCTCGGCCTGGCCCTGGTCGGCCAGGCGGTCACCCGCGCCTCGGGGACCCTGCACCTGGCGGACGCCGAGGAGGGCGGCGCGGAGTTCACCGTACGACTGCCGCTCCCCGCGGAAGCCGGAGGAACGGGGGCGCCACCGGGGGACGCTCACCCGGGCGACGGGCACTCGGGCGACGGGCGTCGTGCGTCCGTCGGGCCCGGTGCCGGCGTCACCGGCGCGGGGGCGATCGCATGAGCTCCGCACCCCTCCGGGTCCTGGTCGTCGAGGACGATCCCGTGGCGGCCGACGCCCACGCGCTCTACGCGGGCCGGGTCGAAGGGTTCACCGTCGTCGGGGTCGCCCACTCGCGGGCCGCCGCCGTACGGGGCCTCGACCGCGCACCGGTCGACCTGATCCTGCTCGACCTCTACCTGCCCGACGGCCACGGCCTCCAGCTGCTGCGGTCCCTGCGGGCCGCCGGACACTCCGCCGACGTCATCGCCGTGACCTCCGCCCGCGACCTGGCGATCGTGCGCGAGGGCGTCTCCCTCGGCGTGGTCCAGTACGTCCTGAAGCCCTTCGCCTTCGCCACGCTCCGGGACAGGCTCGTGCGGTACGCCGAGTTCCGGGCGGCGACCGGGGAGGCCTCGGGGCAGGAGGAGGTGGACCGGGCGCTCGCCGCGCTCCGGGCCCCCCACGCCACCGCGCTCCCCAAGGGCCTGAGCGCGCCGACGCTCGAAGCGGTCACCCGCACCCTCCGGTCCGCTGCGACGGGACTGACGGCCGCCGGGGCGGGCACCGCCGTCGGGATCTCCCGGATCACCGCGCGCCGCTACCTGGAGCACCTGGTCACCGAAGGCCGCGCCGTGCGCGCCCCGCAGTACGGCCAGGTCGGACGTCCGGAGCTCCAGTACCGCTGGCTCGGCGGGCCGGCGCGCGGTCGCTGAGACCCCTCGGTTACCGGTCGGTTCCGACGTTCCTACGACCCCGCACGTTGGGGGAACGCACCGTAGCCAGCCGTCACCCTCCGCACCTACCGTGTCCGGGTGCACCAACCCTCCCCGCCCTTCGACGCCCTGGCCGCCCGCCGCCTCCGCGAGGGCCTCGGCATGGTCCCCGGTCATGTCGCCTACGGCCTGCGCGCCCAGTACGGCATCCTCGTCGCCCCCGAAACCGTGGTCGCCTGGGAGCGCGGCCGGGCGATCCCCAACGAGCAGGAGCTCACCGCCCTCGCGGGCGTCCTGTGGTGCTCCCCCGCAGAACTGATCGCCGCCGCGTCCACGCTGCGCGAGCACCGGGTGGCGCGCGGGCTCGCCGCCGAGGAGCTGGCGCGCCTGGTGGGCGTGGCGACCCCTGCGTACCAACGGATGGAGGACGAGGGCCGCTGGCGCGGCACCGAGCGCCAGACCGCCGCCCTCGCCGAGGTCCTCGGTCTCGATCCGCGCGCCCTCATCACCGCGACCGGGGGTGACGGCCGCCTCGCCGAACTGCTCCGCGACGCGGCCACCACCCGCTGGCAGGCCTATGTGAAGCCGACGGTGAAGATGGTGCCGCTGTCCCGGCAGACCGTGGAGTCCGCGCTCCAAAGGCTCCACTCGGAGTACCACGCCCGCATGGCGGCGACCAGCAGTTGGGGCGCCTCGGGGGCGACCGGCGACGAGGGTCGCGTCTATCTGGACGGGATCATCGGCCACTTCTGGGCCGCCGTCGGCCCGTGACGGACACCGACCCCCACAACGGGCGCCCGCCCCCCTACAGTGGCGCCGTGAGACGACACATGCCCTTCGAACGCCTCCACAACTTCCGTGATCTGGGCGGCTACCGGACCGCGGACGGCGGAACCGTGCGGTGGGCGACCCTCTACCGCGCCGACTCGCTCGGCAAGCTCGCGGACGCCGGTCCCGTCGACCGGGAGCGCTTCCGCGCGCTGGGCGTGGGCACCGTGATCGACCTGCGCTACCCGTGGGAGATCGCGGCCAAGGGCCGGCTGCCGGAGGGCGAGGTCGCCGCCTGGCACAACCTCTCGATCGAGCACCGCCCCTACGACCAGGAGGCGATCGATCCGGCCCTGGACCCCTGGCGCTACCTCGCCGACCGGTTCGCCGAGGTCGCCGAGGACGGGACGGAGGAACTCCGCGCGGCCCTGGAGCTGATCGCCGCCGCCGGGGAACCGCTCGTCTTCCACTGCGCCTCCGGCAAGGACCGCACGGGGCTGCTCGCGGCCGTCCTCCTCTCCCTCCTGGAGGTTCCGGACGAGGAGGTCCTCGCCGACTTCGCACTCACCGAACTGGCCACGGAGCGACTGATCGCCGACTGGCGGGCGGCGCACCCGGGCCGGGAGCCCCGTTGGCCGGGCTACGGCCGGGCACCCGCAGAGGTGATCCGGCTGTTCCTGGCATCTGGCAGGCCCTCCAGTGGTGCGGCGCCGACCGGCTCGGCCACGGCGTCCGGATCATCGATGACATCGAGGTCGCCGAGGACGGCTCGGTCCG
>NZ_JBHYMF010000093.1:0-27655 GCF_042742855.1 Streptomyces sp. NPDC058877
GCCCCTCCCGTCGTGCGGGTCGCGGACGCACGGCGCCGCGCACACGGCCCGACGCGTCATCTGGAGTGCGGCCCGCAACCCGGTTCGGGCCCCGGGATTCCCGGCCCGCACCTCACGCCGGATCCACACCGAACTCGTACGCCACTTCCCAGCGCACATCGGGCACGATGACGTCCGCCGTCTCCACCGGGCGGCCCTCTTCGTCGTAGTACGTGCGCTCGATCAGCAGCACCAGGTCACCGAGGCTGATGCCGAGGAGGTTGGCCTGCTCCTGCGTGGCACGGGAGGGCCGCGGCACTTCGACGGCCGTCTCGATGCGCACGCCGATCGAACGCATTCGCTCCGCGACGCCCGCGCCGGCCAACGGACCCATCTCCGGGAGCACCACCGGAGTGTCCCCGGTGATCTCCATCGGCTCCCAGGACTGCGAGAGTTGCACCGGTTGGCCGTCCGCCAGGAACTCGTACCGGGTGACGACACAGGGATCGCCGACGCCGATGGCCAAGCGCTCGGCGATGTGCGCGGGCGCCGGGGTCCGCGCCTCGCTGCGCGCCTCCCACGTCCCGGCCCGGCCCTGCTCCCTCATGTCGGCCCGGAAGGGCGATCCTCCCCGCCGTTCCCGGTGACGGGAGCGCACCATCCGGAGGCGCTCGCGCGGACTGCGCACGTACGTCCCCGAACCGGCCCGCCCTTCCAACAGTCCCTCGACGATCAGCCGGTCCATGGCGCGCTGCGTGACGTTGCGCCCGACGCCGTACTCCTCGGCGAGTTGGGCGCGGGAGGGCAGCCGTTCTCCTACGGGCCACTCACCGGCGACGATGCGCGCACGCAGGGCGTCAGCGATCTGTAGGTAGGGCGCCTCACGCGGCATGGTCGGCTCTCCGTTCAACCGGCTCGGGATTGACAAGCTACTGCATCAGGTGAAATCTACTGAAGTAGCATTTCCCTCCGTAGGCATCCCATCACAGGGGGTCCCGTGCGCCTACCCCTCGCACGCGCCGTGGCGATCGCGGCACGCCTGAAGGCCATCACCGGCCACGAGTCCCGACTTTTCGAAATCACGGGTCGCATTCGCGTCGTGACACCGATGCCGGAGGAACTCACGGCGCAGTCACGTGGCTTGCTCCTCCTCGCATTGGCCGACGCCGATCGCTTCGGCCACGAAGTCACCGCCGACGGCTCGTCGGTCTGGGTCGAGATCGGCATCACCCCCTTCGATTCGGCGGAGGCACTCCCCCAATGACCTCCCTCCTCGCCCGCCTCGCCAGCCGTGCCCGCGCCCTCCTCGTCCCCACCGGCCGACACCGGGGCCGCCCGCCCGGGCCGCAGCCCCCGGCGACACCGGCGGCACCGGCTCCCCCGCCCTTCCGGCCCGCGCCAACCGTGCGGAACTGGTACGTCCCCCTCGACGGGGCGGCAACCGTGCTCGTACGGCCCTATCTCGGGGCCCACGAGCGGGAACGGGCCGTACGGCTGCGGCGGCAGGTCGTGCTGCTGGCCGCCACCTACGGGATCGACCTCGACGACCGCGTCATCCACCCCCTGGAGGCGACCACATGAAGAACCCCCGTTTGCTGCCCTGGGCCGGGCCCGATGGCAAGCCCTGCTATCTGATCGGCGACGGCACCGGCCGGCTGGCCCAGCTCGCCGACCAGGTGGAAGCGGTCCAACTGGGGCTCGCCCGCCAGACCCTGGAGCGGGCCCGCACCCTGCTCGACGGGCCGCCGCCCGGGGCCGGGGAGCTGCGGCTCCTCGCCGGACAGCTCGGCGACGCGCTGCGGGACGCACTGCTCATCGCCGAATGCCGGGCACGTTCCGGAGCCCCTGACGATTGAACGGCCGTCCGCGGACGCGGTTTCCCCGTCGCGCGGCGACTCGCCCACCCCTGGTCGGCGTTCACGCCTCCGCGGGAAAGCGGGCCGCCAGACGCGCCCCTTCAGGGGAGTCCTCGATCACCAGGGTGCCGCCGTGGTGGGTGACGATGTCGCGGGCGATGGGCAGCCCCAGGCCCGCGCCGCCCGAAGCGCGGGTGCGGGAGGCGTCGAGGCGGGTGAAGCGGTCGAAGACGCGGGCCCGGTCGGCGGGCGGGATGCCCGGGCCGTCGTCCTCCACGACCAAGGCGACTGCGGGGCCTTCCGGGGCGACCACGACCGTCACCGACGTCCGCGCATACCGGCAGGCATTGGCCAGGAGGTTGCGCAGGACGCGTTCCAGACGGACCGCGTCACCGCGCACGGGGGCCTGGGCGGGTGCTTCGCATGCGAGGCGGAGGCCGGCCGCGTCCGGAAGGTGCTGGTGCTCGCGGACCAGGTCCTCCGCGAGCGCCGCCAGGTCGACCGGCTCCCCGGCGGGGGCGGTGGCCCGGTGGCTCGCGAGGAGCAACAGGTCGTCGGCGAGGGCCTGGAGCCGCACGACATCCTCGGCGGCCTGCGCCACCACTTCCGGCCAGTCCCCGATCACCTCCGGGTGACGGAGCGCGGACTCCAGTTGGGTCCGCAGGGCCGTGAGGGGGCTGCGCAGTTCATGAGCCGCGTCGGCAACGAACTGCTGCTGTCGCACATGAGCCTGCTCCAGGCGGTCGAGCGTGGAGTTGGTGGTGACGGCGAGCCGGGTGATCACATCGTCGGTCGCGGGCACCGGCACCCGCCGGTCGAGCGACTGGTCGGTGATGTCGGCGAGTTCGCGACGGATCGCGTCGACGGACCGGAGCGTCCGGGCCGCCGTGGCATGGACGAGGAGCCCGGCGAGGAGGGCTACCAGGGGTACGCCCGCGACCAGCAGGATCCAGTACGCCTGCCCCAGGGGCTCCATGTGGTCCGGTTGTGCCCGCCGCAGCACCTCGATGCCCACCGCGAACAGTCCGCCGGTGGCAACCGCCGCGGCCAGAGCCGTGCGACTGCGGTACGGGAGCCGGACCGCCCCGCCGCCGAGGGCCGCCGCCACGGCCACCGCCGTCAGCAGGCCGGTGGACGGGCCGATGAACACAAGCCCCCAGCGGTAGGCCTCCTTCGCGACGAGCCACGGTTTGAGCGGGTTCTCCCGGAGGAGCCACCGGGTGTGGACGAAGAGCAGGACGCCGGAGGTCAGGAAGCCGACCACGGCAGCCCTGAGTCGCACCGCCCGTGCGTGTTCCTGGCCCGCGAACCAGCCGACGACTCCGACCGCCAGCGCGCCCCAGATGAACCCCGGCCAGGCGAGGAAGGCGATCTGCGGGCCGACCCGATCGGTCTCCCACACCTCGGGGATCACCCAGGGCAGCGCGCCCACCGCCTGGTCCTCGGCCTCCAACCAGATCACCGCCGCCGCCACGACGAGCGCCGCCGCACCGCCCGCCGCCGCTGCCGGAAGGAGCGCCCCCGCCCGGTCACGCACGGCCCGTCACCCGGTATCCGGCGCCCCGCACCGTCGTGATCGTCTCCCGCCCGAACGGCGCGTCGATCTTCCTGCGCACGGCACTGATGTAGACGTGCACGATGTTCGGGTCTCCCGTGAAGTCCGCCGACCACACTTCGTCGAGGACGTCGAGCGTCGGCACCACCTCGTCGGGGCGGAGCAGCAGGCAGTGCAGGACCGCGAACTCCTTCGGGGTGAGCGGGATCTCCACCGTTCCTCGGCCGCACTTCCGGCGGGCCGGGTCGAGCCAGAGGTCACCGCACTCCAGGAGCGTGCGGGTCCGGGCGCCGCCCCGGCGGAGCAGCGCGCGGAGCCGAGCTTCGAGAACGACGTACGAGAAGGGTTTGACCAGGTAGTCGTCGGCACCGGTGTCGAGGCCCTCGGCCTCGTCGTACTCGCCGTTCTTGGCCGTCAGCATCAGCACCGGCACGTCGTTGGACTCGGCACGGAGCCGAGCGCAGACCTGATAGCCGTTGAGGCCCGGGAGCATGAGGTCGAGCAGAACGGCCGCATAGGGGTGCTCGCGGGCCAGGTGCAGACCGGTGACGCCGTCATGGGCGACGTCCACCGTGTACCCGACGGCGGACAGGCCGCGCCGCAGCGAGGCGGCGATCCTCACCTCGTCCTCGATCACCAGTACGCGCATGGCCCAAGTATCCCCAGCTCGGGACGGAGCGGGCTGAGAAAATCCTCAGGCTCCTTCAGGCACGGCTCACCCGCCGCCCCGGAGGGTGCCCGCATGGCCGTGATCACCAGTCGTTCCCGCTCCGCCTCGCCGACGACCGGTTCCCGCAGGGGACCCGCATCGACGGCCGCCGTCTTCTTCGTCCTCTACGCGGCGTTCGCGCTGCGTGAGCACGCCCGGTTCGAAACGACCGGGTACGACCTCGGGATCTTCGGACAGGCCGTACGCGCATACGCGGAGGGACGGGCACCTTCCTCGGAGATCCGGGTGACGACCGCCCCGGCCGGGTTCACCGGCGACGCGTACCCGCTGCTCGGGGACCACTTCCATCCCGTGCTGGCCCTCCTCGCCCTGCCCTACCGGCTCGCCCCGCACATCGAGACGCTACTCCTGGCACAGGCGGCGCTGGTTGCCCTCGCCGTGTACGTCCTCGCCCGCAGCACCCAACGGCACCTTCCGGAAAGGACGTTCGCCCCGCTGGCTCTCGGGACGGCGTGTGGCCTCGGTTGGGGAACGCAACAGCTGATCGGCTTCGACTTCCACGAGGTGGCCTTCGCCGTACCACTGCTCGCCCTGGCCTGCCGGGCGTACCTCGACGGACGTCCCCGGGCCGCCGCCTGCTGGGCCGCGGCCCTGCTCCTGGTGAAGGAGGACCTGGGGGCGACGGTGGCCGTGTTCGGGCTGCTGCTGGTGCGGCAGGACCGGCGCGCCGGGCTTGCCCTCGCCGCCGGTGCCGCGGTGGGCGTGCCGCTGATCGTGTACGTCGTGATCCCGTCGTTCGCGGCGGACGGACGGTACGCGTACGCGGGCCAGGTCACCGGCGCTCACGGGCTCCTCGACGGCTGGTCGGTGAAGGCGCTGACCCTGCTTCTGCTCCTGTTCGTGACCGGCGGACTGGTGCTGCGCAGCCCGCTCGCCCTGTTGCTCCTGCCCACCCTGGCCTGGCGGTTCGCCTCCGCCAACCCGGCGCATTGGGAACCGGGCCTGCACTACTCGGCGGTGCTCGTACCAATCGCCTTCGCCGCCCTCGTGGACGCGCTGCGCCGGGGTGTCCGGCTGCCGCTGGGCGTCCCGCTCGCCGCAGCCCTCCTGCTGCTGCCGTCCCAGCCGCTCGCCACCCTCGCCGCGCCCGGCTTCTGGCAGGAGGGGCCGCGGGAGGACGCCGCCCGCGAAGCCCTCGACCTCGTTCCCGACGGCGCCCGGGTGGCAGCGAGCAACAGTCTGGCCCCGCACCTGACCGACCGGGCGACCGTGCACCTGACCTCGGACGGGGTCCTCGACCGGTGGCCGGCCGTGGAGTGGATCGTGGCCGACCTCCGGGACCCGTATCCGGCCGGTGCGGTCGGGGACGTGCTGCGACGGGCGGAACGGGACGGGGGCTGGCGCGTGGTGCGGGAGGGGGCGGGGATCGTGGTCCTGAACCGTCAGCGGGCGTAGGGAGGACGCCGGGCGCGCCGGGGCCGTGGCCGGGCGAGCCGGGCGGCCCCGATCCGCACGTTCGGCGGGCGGGGCGAGCGGGTCGTCCCCGTTCGGGGTGCACGTCACCGCCCGGTCCCTGCCGCATGCCTCAGTTCCCGCCCTCGCGGGCCCTCAGCTCCCCCTTGACCACCTTGCCGCTCGCGTTCCGCGGCAGCTCCGTCACGAACTCGACCTCCCTGGGGACCTTGTAGTTCGCCATCTCCCGTCGCGACCAGGCGATCAGGTCGTCCGCCGTGAGCGTGGCGCCCGCCCGACGCACCGCGAAGGCCTTGCCGACCTCGCCGAGGCGCGGGTCGGGGACGCCGATGACGGCGACGTCCGCGACATCGGGGTGGAGGCCGAGGAGCTGCTCGATCTCGGCCGGGTAGGCGTTGAAGCCGCCGACGATGAACATGTCCTTCAACCGGTCGGTGATCCGCAGGTTGCCCGCCCCGTCGAGGACTCCGATGTCGCCGGTGTGGAGCCAGCCGTCGGCGTCGATCGCCTCCGCCGTCGCCTCCTCGTCCTCGAAGTAGCCGCTCATCACGTGGTGGCCGCGGACGAGGACCTCACCGGTGTCGGAGAGGCGGAGTTCGGTGCCGGGGACGGGACGGCCGGAGGTGGTGGCGATGGTCTCGTCGGAGTCGTCGCGCCGGCACATGGTGACGATCCCGCTCGCCTCGGAGAGGCCGTACGCGGTGAGGACCGTGTCCACGCCGAGTTCGGTGCGCAGGCGCTCGACGAGGCGCAGCGGGACCACGGCCGCGCCCGTGACGACGAGGCGCAGGGTGGACAGGTCGTGGGCGGCGCGGGCCGGGTGGTCCAGGAGCGACTGGTGGAGGGTGGGCGGGCCGGGAAGGACGGTGACGCGTTCGGCGGCGATGTTGGCGAGGGCGGTGTCCGCGGTGAAGACGGGTTGCGGGACGATCACCGCGCCACGCATCAGACAGGCGAGGACGCCGGCCTTGTAGCCGAAGGTGTGGAAGAAGGGGTTGACCACCAGGTAGCGGTCGTCCTCGCGCAGGCCGGCGAGCTCCGACCAGATCGCGTAGCAGCGCAGGGACTGGGCGTGGCTGATGACGGCGCCCTTGGGGCGGCCGGTGGTGCCCGAGGTGTAGATGATGTCGGAGGGGTCGGAGGGGGCGATCCCGTCGGCCCGGGCACGGACGCGGGCACCCGGGATGCCGTCGCCCGCCGCGAGGAAGGCCTTCCAGGTCGTCCAGGCCGGGTCGTCGGGCGCGGTGTCCCCGAGGACCACGGTCTTCTCCAGGTCGGGCAGCGGGACTCCGGAGCGGCGCAGGGAGCCGACGTACGAGGTGCCGAGGAAGGTGCCGGTGACGAAGAGCAGCCTGGCCCGGGAGCGCTGGAGGACGGAGGCGGCCTCGGTGCCCTTGAAGCGGGTGTTCAGGGGGACGAGGACGGCGCCGGCGGTGACCGCGCCGAGGGCGGAGACGATCCAGTCCAGGGTGTTGGGGGCCCAGATCGCCACCCGGTCGCCGGGGTTCACCCCGGCGGCGAGGCAGGCCGCGGCGGCCCGTTCGACGCGCCCGCCGAGTTCGGCGTAGGTGACGCGGACGCGTCCGTCGACAACGGCCTCCCGCGGTCCGTGCCGCTCGGCCGCCGTCCGTACGAGCCCGGGGATCGTGCCCCACTCCAGGTCGCCGCGCAGGTCCATACCCAACCCTCCCTGTAGCTGACTATCCGTCAGATTAGTTGTAGCCTGACGCGCTGTCAGCAGTGCTGCCCCATGAGGAGGTTCGGTGCTCAAGGACGCCACGGCCATCGTCGGGATAGGACAGACCGCCTTCGCGAAGCACCTCCCCGAGACCGAGAAGGCCCTCGCCTGCCGGGCGGTCCTCGCCGCCCTCGACGACGCCGGGATCGCCCCCTCCGAGGTCGACGCCTTCGCCTCGTACACCATGGAGGAGACCGACGAGGTAGAGGTGGCCAAGGCCATCGGCGCCGGCGACGTCACCTTCTTCTCCAAGGTCGGGTACGGCGGCGGCGGCTCCTGCGCCACCGTCGGCCACCTCGCCGCCGCCGTCGCCACCGGACAGGCGAGCGTCGGCGTCGCCTGGCGGTCGCGGAAGCGCGGCTCCGGCCCCCGCCCCTGGAAGAACACGACCGCCCAACTGCCCACCCCCGGGCAGTGGACCCGGCCCTTCGGGCTGCTCCGCCCCGCCGACGAGATCGGCATGCTCGCCCGCCGCTACATGCACGAGTACGGCGCCACCCGCGACCACCTCTTCAACGTCGCCCTGGCCTGCCGCAACCGCGCCAACCAGAACCCCGCCGCGATCATGTACGAACGGCCGCTCACCCGCGAGATGTACATGACCTCCCGGTGGATCAGCGAACCCCTCTGCCTCTTCGACAACTGCCTGGAGACCGACGGCGCACTCGCCTGCGTGATCGTCTCCGCCGAACGCGCCCGCGACTGCCGGCAGAAACCCGTCTACGTGCACGCCGCCGCCCAGGGGCTGCCGGCCCAGCACCACGGCATGGTCAACTACTGGAACGACGACCCGCTCTCCGGCCCCGCCTGGACCGCCGCGCGCCACCTCTGGAAGCAGGCCGACTTCGGCCCCGCCGACGTGGACGTCGCCCAGATCTACGACGCCTTCACCGCCCTCGTCCCGCTCTCCCTGGAGGGCTACGGCTTCTGCGGGCGCGGCGAGGGGGCCGCCTTCACCGAGGGCGGGGCCCTGGAGATCGGCGGCCGGCTGCCCCTCAACACCGGCGGGGGCGGACTCTCCGAGGCCTACGTGCACGGCTTCAACCTGATCAACGAGGGCGTGAAGCAGCTCCGCGGCAGCTCCACCGCCCAGGTCCCCGACGCAGCCACCTGCCTGGTCACGGCGGGCGAGGGCGTCCCCACGTCGGCCATCCTGCTGAGGAGTTGAACCCGTCATGCTGACACCGGTCATCGACGAGGACGGCGCCCCCTTCTGGGAGTACGCGGCCCGGGGCGAACTGCGCGTCCAGGCCTGCGCCGCCTGCGGCGAGCTCCGCTTCCCGCCCCGCCCCTGCTGCCCGCACTGCGGGTCCTTCGACGACGAGTGGCGGCTCATGTCCGGACGCGGCCGGATCTGGTCGTACGTCCTCCCCCACCCGCCGCTCCTGCCCGACTACGCCGCCCAGGCGCCCTACAACGCGGTGCTCGTCGAACTCGCCGAAGCCCCCCGCATCCGTCTCGTCGGGAACGTCGTCACCGCCCCGGACGCCCCGCTGAACTCCCTCGACCCGGCCCGCCTCCGCATCGGCGCCCCGGTGCGGGTGGCCTTCACCGAGGTCGACGGCGTCGTGGTGCCCCGCTGGCTGCTGGAGCGCGGATGAGCATCCGGGTGGAGCGCGACGGGGAGTCCGGGGTCGCCGTCGTCGTCCTCGACCGGGCCGAGCGGCACAATGCGCTCACCCTGGAGATGGCCCGGGAACTCGCCGCCGTCTGGCGGGGCTTCCGGTACGAGGACGAGGTGCGGGCGATCGTGGTCACCGGGGCCGGCGGGCGGGCCTTCTGCACCGGGATCGACCGCTCCGCGGAGGTGCCGCAGCCCTCCTCCCCGTACGCGATCGACGACCCCCTCCTCACCCTCGGTCCCAAATCGAACGACCTGTGGAAGCCGGTGGTCGCCGCCGTCGAGGGCATGGCCTGCGGCGGCGCCTTCTACCTGCTGGGCGAGGTGGAGTTCCTGATCGCGGGCGAGGGCGCCTCCTTCTTCGACCCGCACACCACCTACGGAATGGTCAGCGCCTTCGAAACCGTCCACATGGCGCAGCGGATGCCCCACGGTGAGGTCGCCCGGATGGTGCTGATGGGCGGCGCGGAACGGATCTCGGCCCGCCGCGCCCACGAGACGGGACTCGTCTCCGAACTGACCCCCACCGGAGGGGCGTTGGCGGCGGCCCGGGAGGCCGCCGCCGTCATCGCCGCCCACCCGACGGAAGCCGTCCAGGGGACCGTACGGGCCCTGTGGTCCACCAAGGAGGCCGTGCGCGCCCAAGCCCTCGCACACGCCCCGCACCTGGTCGCCCTCGGGAACCTGCCGGCGGACCGGCAGGCCGCCCTCTTCACCCGGCGGACGAAGGACTACCGGACGCGGTAGGGGTGGGGGACGCGGTAGGAACGGGGATCGCGGTGGCGTCCTGCTCGCGGACGTCACCCACCCGGCAGCGCTTGACGGTCGAGACGCTCTTGGGGTTCCCCATGGCGACCTGGAAGGTCTTGACGTCGTACGCGTCGACGGTGACGCGGGCCCGCGACGAGTCGACCACCGCACCCGTGGCACCCTCGAAGTACAGGGTCACCTCGTACGTCCCCGGGAGCGCGTCGTGCGAGGTGATCCTGAGCGTCGCCGTGGTGTCCGCCTTGCGGGCGGACTTGCCCGCGGCCTTCTTCCGCTCCGGCTCCACGCACTCGACGACCACCACCTCGACCTTCGCCGTGGGGGAGGGCTCGGCGGTGGCGGAGGCCGTGGCCGTGGAGGCCTGGCCGGAGGTGACCGAGCCTTCGTAGTCGTCGTTGCTCTTCCCGTCGTTGGAGCAGCCGCCGCCCTTGCTGCTCCGGCTCTTGCCGCTCCGGCTCTTGCTGGTGCCGCTGCCGTGGCCGCCCTTGCCGGTGTGGAAACCGGTCAGTGCGAGGACCACCGCCGCGAGCGTCGCCGCCAGCTTCAGACGCGTCCGTACCATTGCCGCCCCCGTTCAGTCTGTCGTGTCCGCGCCACCCTAGTGGCGGGGCCGTGCCGCGTGGCGGGCCCCCCTCAGCCGGCGTAGCGTCGGGAGCGAGAGCCGGACTCGCGAGGAGGCCGCATCGATGATCCGCAACGTCGCCGGCTCCGTCCTGGCTCTCGCCGGAGCGACGGCCGCCGTCTGGAGCCCCTTCCGTGCCTGGTACGACGGCCGTCACGGGCGCGACTACGCCCTCGACGAGCTCTTCACCGGCATCACGGACGCCAGGGCCGACGCCCTGGCCTCGGTACTGCTGCCCTTCGTCCTCGCCGCCCTCCTCACCGCCGTCGGGGTGGTGCTCCGCTCCCGCCTGCTCGTCGCCCTCGCCGGACTCGTCGTCCTCGGCTTCACCGTCCTGTGGATGGTGCGGGTCGGCCAGGCGGAGGACGGCCTCACGATCGGCGGTGACGGAGCGGGACTCGGCGACGGGGTCTCGATGGCCTTCGGCGGCGGGGTCCTGATGCTCGTCGGCGCCTTCGTCATGTCGGGCCGGAGCCATGCCCACCGGGTGGACCGGCCACCCCGTCACGCCCCTCCGCCCCAGGGCGGCCCGCCGCCGGCAGGACCCCCCGGACCGGACCGGACCGGGCCGGACCGCCCCCCGGCGGAACCGGGGCCCCCGACCGCCCCGGGGTCGGACCAGACCCTCACGGACGTCCCCCGACCGCCCCGGGAACCCGACGGATAGCCCGCCCCCGACCACCGCGCCGGAAGACCTCCGCCGCAGCACGACGGCGGGCCGCGGACCACCCGGGACGAGCGGCCCGCCGCGCCCCGGAAGCACCGGGCTCCGCGTACGGGCGTGGTCAGCAGCCGATGTCGTGGCTCCGCGGGACCGGGGCGGGCCGGGCCCGGGACAGCAACGCGGCGACCCTGCGGGCCTCCTCGAAGGCCTCGACCGGGTCTCCCTCCTTCCGCCAGGGCTGGGCTCCGCACCAGCGTCCGATCCGGCGGAACTGCTCCAGGGCGGGGCCGTACATCATCGACCGGAGCATGTAGTGGGCCAGCAAGTGGCGCAGGACCGGCAGCCGCTCGTCATCGGGCTCGACCCGGTCGAACGAGGCGGCGACCTCCTTCAGCAGGCGCTTGGCCCCGAGCGTGACGGGCGTCGCGGAAGAGCCGGAACGCTCGACGCGTTCGTTCAGGGCGTGCAGGTAGATCCCGGCGAGCGGGCTGCCGGGCGGAGCCTTGCGAACCGCCCGGCGGGCGAACCGCATCATCAGCCGGTCGCTGCCGAACCACTTGGCGCACCAGTACTGGAGGGCCTGCCAGTGCCCCTCGTAGTGGTGGGGCGCGCGGGCGACGAGCCCTTCCCAGAGCGGCTTGAACTGCGCACGCCCGTACTGTGCCCCGCGCGCCGCCGTGATCATGACGACCCACGGGCCCGGGTTCGCGGGGTCGAGCAGCGCGGCCTTGCGGGCCTCCTCGATGGCGGCCGGGAGCATGGCCTTGAAGCGTTCCATCGTGGAGGTCATGATCTCGTGGGCGTATCCGCTGCCCCGGATCTCCCATGCGCGGTGGACCATCAGGCTGGCGTGCAGCGTCGCCGCCTCGCAGTCCCCCGGCTCCGCGGCGCGCCAGGCGTCGAGCCAGGCATCGTCCTCCTGGGCGACGTGCTGCAGGAGTTCGAGCCGGGCCCAGCGTTCGTCCCAGTCCTCGCCCGCCTCGCGGACGTAGCGCCGGGCGGCCTTCCAGTCGCCCTCCCAGGCCGCATCGGCGACCGACTGCCGCTCGTGCTGGCGGTGCTCCGGCGGGGGCGGACCCGCACGCCGGGGGTCGAGCGCTTCACGGGGCGGCAGCCCGTAGTCGACGGCGACGAAATGCTTCGCCCCCCGGGTCTTGGCGTACCAGGGCCTGACGAAGAGGAAGTGGAGCGCACCGAGGAACGCACCGAGCACAGCGATGAGGAAGAGGGTCACGGCGGGGAATCCTCCCCGAACCGATCACTCTCCGCAACGCCTTTGGCCCAGCAAAAGGCGAGGTCAGACCAGGGACGGCGAGCCGCGCCTCCTCGATCGCCGTGAAACCGGCGCCCGTGCGCGGGCCCCTTCCGGGAAGACCCGTCGGGCCCGCCCTGTGTGGAGAGCGGCGGGGAACGACGATCCCCGCGGGGTCGACCCCCGTGCGTCCCGGGGCGGAGGGGCATCCGATCGCCGGACGCGTTCGGATGCCCCGACGACCCACCGGGCGCGGCCCCGGGCCTCCTGGGGCGGGCGCCCCGACACCGCCCCCGGCTCCTCGGCCCCCTAGCCCCTCGGCGCCGCGGCTCCCCGGCCCGTCGCCGTGCCCTTCATCGCATCGAGCGCGTACACGCAGCGGTCCTTGCTGCACGCGTACACGACCCCGCCCTTCACCACCGGCGAGCCGGTGATCTCGCCGCCGGTCGCGAGCTTCCAGCGGAGCTGGCCGCCGGTCGCGTCCAGGGTGTAGAGGACGTGGTCGGCGGAGCCGAAGTGCACCCGGCCGTCGGCCACCACCGGGGAACCGACCAGCTCGCCGCCGGCCGCGAACCGCCATCGGGGGGTACCGGTGACCGCGTCGAGCGTGTAGAGCGCGCTGCCGCTGCCGACGTGGACGTTTCCGTCCGCGACGAGCACCGGCTCGGTGGACTGGCGCTGCTCGGTCGCGATCCGCCAGCGGTCCTGTCCGGTGGCGGCGTCGAGCGCGTACACCGTGCCGAGGTGGTCCGTGAGGTAGACCCCGCCGCCGGTGACCGCCGGTCCCGGCACGAACACGGGCGGAGAGAGGAAGACGGCGGGCGCCTCGAAGTGCCAGCGGACGTGCCCGCCGGCGATGTCGAGCGAGAGCACCCGGGTCCCGGCGGAGACGTACACGCAGCCGTCCTCGGCCGGGGCCACCCGGACCGGCACGTTGGCACAGGAGGCGGCGTCGCCGATCGGGTACGACCAGCGCTCCGCGCCCGAGCGGGCGTCCAGGGCCTGGAGCCGGGCGTTCCGCCACACGTACACGGTGTCGCCGTGCACCGCGGGCCCCGCCTCGGGGGTCTCGAAGTCGCTCTGGGCGCCGCTGACCTCCCACAGCTTGGCGCCGTTGGACGCCTCCCAGCCCTGCACCCCGCCGCCGCGCGTGCCGGTCACGACCGTCCCCCGGTCGACCTGGAGGGAGTACACCCAGGCGTCCGTGTGCAGCCGCCAGTGCTCACCGCCGTCGGTGGCGTCCAGGGCGTACAGCGTGGGTCCGTCGGAGGCGTGGATGCGCCCTCCGGAAACCGCCATCGACCAGGCCACGTCCCGGGTCTTGAACTGGCGCCGCCCACTGCCCGTGTCCAGGGCGTGCACCTCGAAGGAGGTGACGTACAGCAGGTCGCCGTCGACCACGGGGGTGCCCCAGACGTCGTTCGACATCCGGAAGCGCCAGGGTCGCCAGTGGCCGGGCTCCGGCGACGGCTGGGGGGCCTGCTCGGCGCCCTGCGCGGGCACGGGCGCGGGCCGGGGGCCGTGGTGCGCCCCCGGGTCGACCCCGTGCGGGCCGCCGCCGGGCGGACGGATCCATCCGGTCGCCGGGCCCGCATCGGCACCGCGGCCGACGGCGATCGCCGCCCGGGTGTCGGCGACCCGGGGGCCGGGGCCGATCGGCACGGTCGCGCCGCCCAACCGCACCGGGCCGCCCGCACCCTCGGCGGGACCCGCGTGCCGGCCGCCGGCCGGTGCGTGCTCCGGGAAGCGCGGGTCGGGACGGGGACCGGGCGGGGCGGCGGGAGGACGCGGCGGGGCGACCGGGCTGGGCAGCGGCCGGCCGCCGCCCCGACGGCGCTCGATCATGGCGGTGGCGCTCTGCGGCAGCCAGGCGGAGGCCGTGCCGCTGTCGTCGCTGCCGGGGCCGAAGAGGTGCGGGGCCAGCTGGGACTGGAGGTCGGCGGGCGTGAGCCGGCGGGTGACGTCCATCTGCATGCAGGACTCGATGAGGGGCCGCAGCTCCTCGGGCAGGCCCTCCAGGTTGGGACCCTCGCGGAGCAGCATGAAGACGGTCTCGACCGGATTGGCACCGTGGTAGGGCGCATGGCCGGTGGCGGCGAAGACCAGCATGGAGCCCAGCGAGAAGACATCGCTGGCACCGGTGACGCTGCGCGAGTCGCGGGCCTGCTCGGGCGACATGTAGGCGGGGGTGCCGACGGCGACGTTGGTCATGGTCAGGCGCGTGTTGGAGACGCCCGACGCGATGCCGAAGTCGATCACCCGGGGACCGTCCTCGACGACGAGGACGTTGGAGGGCTTGAGGTCGCGGTGGACCAGGCCCGCGCCGTGGATGGACTGCAGCGCCTCGGCCACGCCGGCCGCGAGCCAGCGCACGGCCTGGGCCGGGAGCGGCCCGCACTCGTTCACTATTTCTTCGAGGGAGGGCGCCGGGACGTAGGCGGTGGCCAGCCAGGGCACCGCGGCACGCGGGTCGGCGTCGACGACGGCGGCCGTGTAGAAGCCGGAGACCGCCCGGGCGGCCTCCACCTCCCGGGTGAAGCGGACCCGGAACAGCTGGTCCTCCGCGAGCTCCGTGCGCACGGTCTTGATCGCCACGCGTCGGCCCGAGGCCGAGCGCGCGAGATAGACCAGGCCCATTCCGCCCGCGCCGAGCCGGCCCAGCACCTCGAAGGGCCCGATGCGTCTCGGGTCGTGCTGCGTCAGCTGTTCCACTTGCCTGCCACCTCCCCGTTCGGGCCATGAAGGTACGGCCCCGTGGCCCCTGATTCTTCCTGTCCGAGGGCCCGGTTGCGAACCCGGGGGCGGATCGGGGTGTCACACCTCATATGCACCGGGCGGTGCGGGGGCGGACGTCTCAGTCCGTACCGGCGGGTTTCGGGTCCGCGAGGACCGCGAAGCGGGCGCCCTGGTTGTCGTGGAGGACGGCGATCCGGCCGTGGGGGGTGTCGAAGGCGGGGGTGGCGATCCGGCCGCCGAGCCGGACGGTGGTCTCGCAGGCCTCGTCGCAGTCGGCGACGGCGAAGTAGACGAGGACGTGGCCGGGCATCTCGGCGGGGAAGTCATCGGTGATGACGGCCCGTCCGCCGAAGGAGGAGTCGTCGTCGGGACGGGAGCCGGGCGGGGACCAGACGCGGTAGTCGAAGCCGGGCTCCATGCCCTCCTCGACGGGGTCCGCCTGGCGGCCGAGATAGCCGAAGACGGTGGCGTAGAAGGTGTCGACGGCGTCCGGACGGCGGGTGTAGACCTCCATCCAGCAGAAGGCACCCGGCTCGTTGGTGGTCGCGAAGCCGTCGTCCTCCCCCTCCTGGCGGAGGCCGAAGACGGCGCCGCCGGGGTCGGCGGCGAGGGCGTAGACCCCGAACGGACCGACGGGGTAGGGCTCCATGACCATCTGCCCGCCGGCGGCCCTGATCCGTGCGGAGAGGGCGCCGGCGTCGTCGGTGGCGAGGTAGAGGGTCCAGGTGGTGGGCATGCGCCCGTCCCGCTTGGGGACCAGGCCGGCGACCCGGCGGCCGGCGAGGAGGGCCTCGTCCCGGTCGGGGTCGAAGGTCCAGCCGAAGAGCTCGCCGTAGAAGCGCTTGCCCGCTTCCAGGTCGGGGAGCTGCGCTTCCACCCAGCAGGGGGTGCCCTCGGTGCGTGCGGCCATGTGCACACGCTAGGGCGACGAAGACCGGCCCGCACGCTCCGGCATGCGAACAATGGGAGGATTTATCGGGGCGGAACCCTTGCGGCGCCTGCGTTGTCCACCGAAGTTGTCCACAGGCTGTTCATAAGCCTATTCGGGTGGGGACGAGCGGCTGACGGGGCGGCGGGGACGAGCGGCGGGCGGGGCGGCGGGAGCGGGCACGGACGGGACGGCGTCGCCCGGACCCAGGCGGGGCCGAGCGTTCGGCCCCGTACCGGCGGGAACCGGGGAGGCGCCCCCCGAACGGCCCCGAAGTGGCTCGAACCCGTCCCTGCGCTCCTTCGACCGCACCCGCACCGACCTCGCAGAACGGCCGCGCACCGGGGTGCACCCCATTTGCAGTCGGCCGAATCGCGCGCTGATCCCCCCTCGGTAAGCTGACGGCATGACAGGACAAGTACGCACCGTCGACGGCCGCGTGGCCGGACGACGCGGTCAGGCGACGCGGCAGAAGCTGCTCGACTGCCTCGGTGAGATGCTCAGCTCCTCGCCCTACCGGGACGTCAAGGTCATCGACGTGGCCCGGAAGGCGGGCACTTCGCCCGCGACGTTCTACCAGTACTTCCCGGACGTCGAGGGAGCGGTCCTTGAGATCGCGGAGGAAATGGCCAAGGAGGGTGCCGCGTTGACCGATCTGGTCTCCGGCCGCTCCTGGGTCGGCAAGGCCGGCTGGCAGACCTCCGAGGAACTCGTCGAAGGCTTCCTGGACTTCTGGCGGAAGCACGATGCGATCCTGCGGGTCGTGGACCTGGGCGCCGCCGAAGGCGACAAGCGGTTCTACAAGATCCGCATGAAGATCCTGAACTCGGTCACCAACTCCCTCACGGACGCGGTGAAGGAGCTCCAGGCCAAGGGCAAGGTCGACAAGGACGTCAGTCCCGCGGCGATGGCGGGCGCCCTGGTGGCGATGCTGGCCTCGGTCGCCGGCCACCAGAAGGGCTTCCAGACCTGGGGCGTGAAGCAGGCCGAACTCAAGCCGAACCTCGCCCTGTTGGTACACCTCGGCATCACCGGCAGGAAGCCGACCAGATAGCTCCTGCCGGAGGTCCGAACTCCTTCATCCGTCCTGTCGTCGACGCCGACGGCGGCCCGCCCCACGGAACCGCCGTCGGCGTCGTCGTGTCCGGCGCCGACCCCTACCGCCGGGTGAGCCGGAAGAGCCGGATCTCACGCTCGATCCGCTCCTGGTACGTGGCGTACGGCGGCCAGAACTCCAGCGCCGCCCGCCAGGCCGCCGCCCGCGCCTCCCCCGTGAGCAGTTCCGCCCGAACGGGCAGGTCCTCGCCCCGCCAGTTGACCTCGGCGTCCGGATGGGCGAGCAGGTTCGCCGTCCAGGCCGGGTGGCCGGGGCGTCCGAAGTTGGATCCGACGAGGAGCCAGCGCCCCTCCCCCTCCGGCATGCAGGCCAGGGGGGTCGTCCGGGGCAGGCCGCTCCTGGCGCCGCGGACGGTGAGGACGACTCCGGGCAGCATCCGTGCGCTGAGCAGCACTTTTCCCCCGGTCAGCCGATGCACGGCGCGATCCATCGCAGGAACGACGTGCGGGGCGATCCTGGCGAAGGTCCGGGTCGAGGAGATCCGCTGTACGAGTCTGCGTCCCACGGGCACCTACGCCACCACCTCTCCGAAGAGCCCGGTCCGTTCCGCCGCCCGGGCGCGCAGTCGCCGGACGGGCCCGAAGAGCAGCTCGTCGGAGGCGGCCCGCTTGAAGGCCAGGTGCGCCTCGTGCTCCCAGGTGAAGCCGATGCCGCCGTGCAGCTGGATGGATTCTCCGGCGGTGGCGCGCAGGGCCTCCAGGGCGTGGGCGAGCGCGAGCGGTCCGCCGTCCGGGCCGGGGCCGGGTTCGCGGGCCGCGCAGTACAGCAGCGAGCGGGCCGCCTCGACCTGGACGTAGAGGTCGGCGAGGCGGTGCTTGACGGCCTGGAAGGAGCCGACGGGGCGACCGAACTGTTCGCGCGAGCCGACGTGGGCGACCGTGCGGTCGAGGGCGGCGCCGGCGGCGCCGACGGCCTCGGCGGCCAGCATCACGGCGGCGGTCCGGCCGGTGGCGGCGAGCGCGCCGAGGACGTCGGCGGGCTCTTCGCCGAGGAGCTCGGCGGCGGTGTCCCGGAACTGGACGGTGGCCTGGGTGCGGGTGAGGTCGAGGGTGGCCCGCCGGGTCCGCAGCAGCCCCGGCGGCCCCCCGTCCGCACCGGCCCGGACGAGGAAGAGGAGGGTGCGGCTACGGGCGAAGCCGCCCGCGTGGGCGGCGACGAGGAGCAGTCCGGCGCTGTGTCCGTCGATGACCTGGGCGGCCTCGCCGTAGAGCCGCCAGCCGCCGTCGACCGTGCGCGCGGCCTGGACGCCCCCGGCCCGGCCGCCGCCCGACCACTCCCCCGCGGCGTTGTCGCCGGTGAGCCCGAGGGCGTGGGCGAGGGAGCCGCCGGGGACGGCCAGGGCGCAGGTGAGGCCGCCGTCGGAGATGCGCGGGAGGAGTTCGGCGCGCTGGGCGGGGGTGCCGAGGGCGGTGAGCAGGGGGGCGGTGAGGACGGTGGTGCCGAGGAGCGGGGAGGGCGCGAGGGCGCGGCCGATCTCCTCGCAGGCGAGGGCGAGTTCGGCGGGGCCGCAGCCGACGCCGCCGTGCTCCTCGGGGAGGGCGAGGCCGGCGAGGCCGAGGGTGCCGGACAGGTGGGCCCAGAGTGCGGGGTCGTACCCCTCGGGGGTGGCGGTGGCCGCACGGTTCTCGTGCGGCCCGGCCCGCTCGGCGAGCAGGTCCCGCAGGGTGCGGCGGATCTCCTGTTGTTCCTCGGTGAGCGGGGCGGCGAGCGCACCCTGCCCCCCTCGGGTGAGCGCAGCGCTTTCGGCGGCGTCCATGGAACTCCCTCCACATCTGACGGTCCGTCATGCTAGGTCCGAGTGAGGCGGGTTGCCCAGAGAGGAGGCGTCCCTGATTCCATGAATCTGATGTACCGTCAGATTCATGTCCATCACCATGCGCAGCTCCCGCCGCGTCGCCGTCGCCGGCGTCTCGCTCTCCGACTGCGGCCGGGTCGACGGCGCCACCCCCTACGCCCTGCACGCCCAGGCCGCCCGGCGGGCCCTCGCGGACAGCGGCCTCGACCGCTCGCTCGTCGACGGGCTGGCCTCCGCCGGTCTCGGCGTGCTCGCCCCGGTCGAGGTCGCCGAATACCTCGGCCTGCGCCCCCGCTGGATGGACTCGACCTCGGTCGGCGGCGCCACCTGGGAGGTCATGGCCGCACACGCGGCCGACGCGATCGCCGCCGGGCACGCCAACGCGGTGCTGCTGGTGTACGGCTCCACCGCACGCGCCGACGTCCGGGCCCGGCGGCGCACCGGGAACCTCTCCTTCGGTGCGCGCGGCCCCCTCCAGTTCGAGGTCCCGTACGGGCACACCCTGATCGCCAAGTACGCGATGGCGGCCCGGCGCCACATGCACGAGTACGGCACGACCCCGGAGCAGCTCGCCACGGTGGCCGTCCGGGCGCGGGCGAACGCGGCGCTGAACCCGGAGGCGATGTTCCGCAAGCCGATCACCGTCGACGACGTGCTGGGCGGGCCGATGATCGCGGACCCGTTCACCACCCTGCACTGCTGCATCCGCAGCGACGGCGGCTGCGCGGTGCTGCTGGTGGCCGAGGAGTACGTCCAGGACTGCCGCACGGCCCCGGTCTGGGTGCTCGGCACGGGCGAACACGCCTCGCACGCCACGATGTCCGAGTGGGAGGACTTCACGGTCTCCCCGGCGGCCGTCAGCGGTCGACTGGCCTTCGAGCGGGCGGGCGTCCGCCCCGCCGACGTCGACTTCGCCGAGGTCTACGACGCCTTCACCTACATGACCCTGGTGACCCTGGAGGACCTGGGCTTCTGCGCGAAGGGGGAGGGCGGCGCCTTCATGGAGGAGGACCGACTGCCGGTGAACACGGACGGCGGCGGCCTCTCGGCCTGCCACCCGGGGATGCGGGGGCTGTTCCTGCTGGTGGAGGCGGTCCGACAGTTGCGCGGCGAGGCCCCGGGGCTCCAGGTGCGACGCCCGGACGGCTCGCTGCCGGAGGTGGCGGTGGCCTCGGGGACGGGGGGCTGGTTCTGCTCCTCGGGGACGGTGGTGTTGGGGCGCTCCTGACCCCGCAACAGATCCATACGAGCGTCATAGACAAACGTATATGACGCTCGTATAGTCATGTCCGCGGGCAGCACACCGCCCCGCAGACACCCCACGAGGAGTCCCGCCGTGAACAGCGAGCCGAAGCCCGGCCCGACCGTCCTGATCTCCGGCGCCTCGATCGCCGGCCCCGCCCTCGCCCTCTGGCTGCACCGCTACGGCTTCGTCCCCACCGTCGTCGAACGCGCCCCCGAGCTGCGCACCGGCGGATACAAGGTGGACCTCCGGGGCACCGCGATCGAGGTCTGCCGACGGATGGGCGTCCTCGACGAGGTCCGCGCCCGCTCCACCGACATGCGCGGGGGCTCGTACGTCGACGACGCCGGCCGCACCATCGGCGAACTGCCCGCCGAGATCTTCGGCGGACGCGTCGAGGGCGACGACGAGATCATGCGCGGCGAACTCGCCCGCATCCTGCACGAGCGGACCCGTGAGGACGTCGAGTACCTCTTCGGCGACTCGATCGCCGCCCTCGCGGAGGACTCCGACGGCATCACCGTCACCTTCGCGTCCGGCACCGTCCGCCGCTTCGACCTGGTCGTCGGCGCCGACGGGCTCCACTCGACCACCCGACGGCTCGTCTTCGGCCCCGAGGAGCGCTTCACCCGCCACCTCGGCGCGTACGTCTCCCTCTTCACCGCCCCCAACCACCTGGGACTGGACCGCTGGGAGACCTACCACGCGCTCCCCGGGAAACTGGTCTGCGTCTACAGCTCGGCCGGCGAAACCGAAGCCAAGAACCTCCTCGTCTTCTCCTCCCCCGAGGAACTCCCCCACGACCACCGCGACTCCGCCGCCCAGAAGCGCCTGCTCGCCGACGCCTTCGCGGGCGACGGCTGGGAGGTCCCCCGGCTCCTCGGGCACGCGGCCGACGCCGCCGACTTCTTCTTCGACTCGATCTCCCTCGTCGAGATGGACCGCTGGTCGAAGGGCCGGGTCGTCCTCCTCGGCGACGCCGCCCACTGCACCTCCCCCGCCTCCGGGCAGGGCACCGGCCTCGCCCTCATCGGCGCGTACGTCCTGGCCGGCGAGCTGGCCCGGCACCGCGACGACCACGCCACGGCCTTCGCCCGCTACGAGCAGCGCCTGCGGCCCGGAGTGGAGCAGAACCAGCGGATGGCGGAGGACTTCGTCAAGGAAATGACCCTCGACACCACGTGGAAGATCGCCCTGCGCATGTTCATGGTGCGGATGCTGCCGAAGACCCCCTGGAAGGGCCTCATCGCGAAGAAGATCCGCAACGACATCCAGGCGGCGGCGCACGCGGTGCCGATCGGCGACCACGAGGCGCCGACCGGCGCCGGCGCCGACCCGCGCCCTACCGTGGGCGCATGAACGACTTCCACCGCGCCCTGCACTCCCTCCGGGTCTGGGACACCGACCTGCCCGACTTCGACCCGGCCACCGCCCCGCCCGAGCCGCTCTCCCTCTTCCACACCTGGTTCACCGCGGCGGTCGCGGCCGGCCAGAGCGAACCGCACACCCTCTCCCTGGCCACCGCGGACGAGGACGGCAGGCCCGACGTCCGCACCGTGATGCTGCACGACGCCGACGCGCGCGGCTGGCACTTCGCCTCCCACGCCACCAGCACCAAGGGTCGCCAGCTCGCCGCCCGCCCGGAGGCCGCGCTCGGCTTCTACTGGCCGGTGCAGGGCCGCCAGGTCCGGGTCCGGGGCCACGTCACCACCGGCACCCCCGAGGAGGCGCACGAGGACCTCCACGCCCGCACCACCGGCGCCCTCGCCGCCGCGCTCGTGGGACGGCAGAGCGAGGTCCTCGACTCCACCGGGACCCTCGCGGAGGCGAGTGCGGCGGCCTGGCGGCGGGCCGAGGCCGAACCGGACGCTCCGGCCCCCAGTTGGACCCTGTACCTCGTGGAACCGGCCGAGGTCGAGTTCTTCCAGGGCGACGCCCGCCGCCGCCACGTCCGCCTCCGCTACCGCCGCACCGCGGACGGCTGGATCCGCGAGCTCCTCTGGCCCTGAGGACTACGCGTCCCCGGTGTCGTACATCTCCTCGACCTCCCGGGCGAAGTCCCGCAGGACCGCCCGCCGCTTGAGCTTCAGCGAAGGCGTCAGATGGCCGGACGCCTCCGAGAACTCGCCGGTCAGGACGCGGAAGTCACGGATCGACTCGGCCCGCGAGACCAGTCGGTTGGCATCGTCGACCCCCCGCTGGAGCACGGCCAACAACTCTTCGTCCCGGGCCAGTTCCCAGAACGCCAGGTGCTCCTTGTGCCGCATCCGCCGCCAGTGCGTCACGCCCTCGTGGTCCAGGGTGACCAGGGCCGTGACGTACGGGCGGCCCTCCCCCAGCACCATGCACTGGGCGACCAGCGGGTGGGCGCGCAGCCAGTCCTCCAGCGGGGCCGGGGCCACGTTCTTGCCCGCCGAGGTGATGAGGATGTCCTTCTTCCGTCCGGTGATGCGCAGATAGCCGTCCGCGTCGAGCGATCCCAGGTCCCCGGTGGGGAACCAGCCGCCGTCCGTGTACGGCAGGGCCGCACCACGCTGGGCGTCCCAGTAGCCGGCGAAGACGTGACCGCCCTTCAACCAGACCTCGCCGTCGTCGGCGATCCGTACGGCGGTGCCCGGCAGCGGCCACCCCACGGTGCCGGTCCGCGGCCGGCGCGGCGGGGTGACCGTCGAGGCGGCGGTGGTCTCGGTCAGGCCGTACCCCTCGAAGACCTCGACGCCGGCGCCGGCGAAGAACTCGGCGAGCGGGGCGCCGAGCGGGGATCCGCCGCAGATCACATGGGCGATCCGACCGCCGAGCGCCTTGCGGATGCGCCGGTAGACGAGCGGGTCGTACAGCGCCCGCGCGGTCCGCAGCGCGAGCGAGGGCGAGTCCTCCTGCCCGTAGCGGCGGGCGATCCGTACGGCCCGGTCGAAGGCGGCGGCCTTGCCGCCGCGTTCGGCGGTGGCGCGGGCGGTGTTGAAGACCTTCTCCAGGACGTACGGGATGGCGAGGAGGAAGGTGGGCCGGAAGCCCACCAGGTCCGCGAGGAGCTCGTCGCCCTCGATCGAGGGGGCGTGTCCGACCCGGACCCGGGCACGGACGCAACCGATGGCGACCATCCGCCCGAAGACGTGGGAGAGCGGGAGGAAGAGGAGAGTGGCGGCGGGCTCCTCGCTCTCCGACACGAAGACGGGGTGGAGGAGCCGGACGGCGTTGTCGACCTCGGCGAAGAAGTTGGCGTGGGTGAGGGCGCAGCCCTTGGGGCGGCCGGTGGTGCCGGAGGTGTAGATGAGGGTGGCGAGGGTCTCCGGGGTGAGCAGCCCCCGGCGGGCGGTGACCGCTTCGTCGGCGACCCGCGCGCCCGCCCGGCGGAGCTGGTCGACGGCGCCGGCACCGATCACCCAGAGGTGGGCGAGCCCGGGCAGTTGCCGCCGTTCGGCCGAGACGATCCGCGCCTGTTGGGAGTCCTCGACGATGCAGGCCGCGGCACCGGAGTCCTGGAGGATCCAGCGGGTCTGGAAGGCGGAGGACGTGGGATAGACGGGGACGGTGACGAGTCCGGCGGCCCAGGCGGCGAAGTCGAGCAGGGTCCATTCGTAGGTGGTGCGGGCCATCAGGGCGAGCCGGTCGCCGGGCCGCAGTCCGTGGACGACGAGGCCCTTGGCGACGGAGTGCACCTCGGCGGCGAAGCGGGCGGCGGTGACGTCGTGCCACTCCCCGTCGGGGCCCTTCCGGGAGAAGAGCACGGCCTCGGGGTCCTGTCGGGCGTTGTCGTACGGCAGGTCGGCGAGCGAACCGCGGACCACCCGGGGCACGAGCGGGGGCATGGACACCTCCCTGACCTGCCCGTCCACCAGCACTTTCTGCGGCTCGATCGGCTCGATCTCGGATGCGGCGGTGACGACGGACACGTGCGGCTCCTCGGTCTTCGCGATGAACTGAGGTCGTGCGTCGGTGCGTTGAGCCCTACGGTGCCTTAACTAGCCGGTAACCTTACTGTGCGGTAAGGCTCAACGGGGAGACCAGCGCTCGCTTTTCATGAGGTTCCCGAGCCCACCCCAGGCGAAGTTCATCAGGGTCGCCGCCGCCTCCTTCGCCGTCACCCCGGGCGTCTCGTTGGCCCAGCTGGCCAAGGACTCGGCCGATCCGACCAGGGCCTGCGCGAGCGCCTCCACGTCCCGCCCGGTGACGACCGCGCCCCCCTCCGCCTCCCGGGCGGCCTCTCCGATCAGCCCCGCCACGAAGGCCACGATCTCGTCCCGCATCCGCGCCACCTCTCCGGCGAACGGCTCCCCCTGCGTCCGGGCCTGCCGGCTCAACACCACCCAGGCGTCCGGGTGCTCGGCGGCGTACGAGAAGAACGCCAGCAGCCCGGCCCAGAGCCGCTCGTCGGGCGGGGGACCGCTCCCCTCCACCCCGGCGGCCACGGCATCGAGCAGTGCCGTCGCCTCCCGCCGGATGACGGAGGTGAACAGCTCCTCCTTGGAGTGCAGATAGAGGTAGACCAGCGGCTTCGACACCCCCGCCAGCTCGGCGATCTCGTCCATCGACGCCGTCTGGTACCCGTGCCGCGCGAAGCTCCGCACGGCCGCGTCCATCATCTGCCGCTCCCGCACCGCCCGCGGCAGCCGCCGCCCCTTGGCCCCGCCCACGTCGGCCACCCCTCCCGCCTGCCGCGCCGCCCGGGCGCCCCGGGGGATCGCCCCGGGAAGTCCCCCGAGCACTCCCGCCGCAAGCCTACAAAGCCCCCGTGCCCGCCCCCGGACGCGCGCGTGCCCCGGACCGGGTGGTCCGGGGCACGCGGGCGGCGGGCGGTGGATCAGGCAGCGGCCGTGACCGCGGCCTCCCGCTCCGTCCCGACCTCGTCGACCAGCTCGTCGAGCGGGGACGACGAGGCGTTCTCGTACGCGGCGAGGTCGAGGATCTTCTCCCGGGCGGAGACGACCACCGGGACCAGGGCCTGGCCCGCCACGTTGGTGGCCGTACGCATCATGTCCAGGACCGGGTCGATCGCCATGAGCAGACCGACGCCCTCCAGCGGGAGGCCCAGGGTGGAGAGGGTCAGGGTGAGCATGACCGTGGCGCCGGTGAGGCCGGCGGTGGCCGCCGAGCCGATGACCGAGACGAAGGCGATCAGCAGGTAGTCGCCGATGCCGAGCTGCACGTCGAAGATCTGGGCGATGAAGATGGCGGCGAGCGCCGGGTAGATCGCGGCGCAGCCGTCCATCTTGGTGGTGGCGCCGAACGGAACGGCGAAGGAGGCGTACTCCTTCGGAACGCCGAGGCGCTCGGTGACCTTCTGGGTGACCGGCATGGTGCCGACCGAGGAGCGGGAGACGAAGGCCAGCTGGATGGCCGGCCAGGCGCCCTGGAAGAACCGGAGCGGGTTGACCTTGGCGACCGTGGCGAGCAGCAGCGGGTAGACGCCGAAGAGGACCAGGGCGCAGCCGACGTAGACGTCGGCGGTGAAGGTGGCGTACTTGCCGATGAGGTCCCAGCCGTAGTCGGCGATGGCGAAGCCGATGAGGCCGACGGTGCCGAGCGGGGCGAGGCGGATGACCCACCACAGGGCCTTCTGGAGGAGCTCCAGGACCGACTCGGAGAGGGTGAGGATCGGCTTGGCCCGGTCGCCGAGCTTGAGGGCGGCGACACCGGCGACGGCGGCCATGAAGACGATCTGGAGGACGTTCAGCTCGGTGAAGGGCGTGATGACGTCGGTCGGGACGATCCCGGTGAGGAAGTCGATCCAGGAGCCCTCGCGCTTGGGCAGCTTGCCGTCCTGCGGGGTGAGGCCGGTTCCGGCGCCCGGGTTGGTGATCAGGCCGATCGCGAGGCCGATGCCGACCGCGATCAGGGAGGTGATCATGAACCAGAGCAGGGTGCGGGTGGCGAGCCGGGCGGCGTTGTTCACCTTCCGCAGGTTGGTGATCGAGACGAGGATGGCGAAGAAGACGAGCGGGGCGACGGCCAGCTTGAGCAGCTGGACGAAGATGTCGCCGATCTGGCCGAGGGTCTGCTTGAGCCAGTCGACGTCCTGGCTGCGGGCGATCCAGCCGAGCAGGGCGCCGAGGAGCAGACCGGCGATGATCTGGGCCCAGAAGGGGACCTTGGGTATCCGGGACGGGGACTTGGACTCGTTCTCGGTCGCGGTGGCGGACGCGGACACGGGCACACTCCACGGGTGCGTATCAGGGAATACGGGGACGGGGTGCGGCACGCACGCGCTCGGGCGCGGGCCGCTGCATGATGCCGGGTCAGAGCGCGCGGCAACAGACCGCGGACACACCGGGTGTCCCCCCTGCACGAGCGCGGCGAAGCGTTCGGGGGAGGCGGAGGTCGACGTACAGGCGCGCCACGAGCGGGGTGCTCATGGCATGACGGGGGCGCGCTGTGGTCTTCACGTCGATCACGTTAACACTTGAACTTTGAGAACCTCAAAGCCATGCTTTGAGGTGAGCAGCGACCTTTCCGCCTCCGAAACGCAGAACACCCCAGGCCAGAGCCTTGGAAGGCTCTACCCGGGGTGTGAGGTGTGAGGAACCTTACGCAGGCCTTATCCGGCCTCGCGCGCCCCTCGACGCCCCTCCGCGGCGACCCGTCGCCGCGGAGGGCGCGGCACTACAGCGCGTCCTCCTGGGACCTGTTCGCGTCCAGTCGCCCCTTGGCGCGGTCGACCTTCTCCACGATCTCGACGCTCATCGCGTCGCGCTGCTTGCGCAGCAGGACGAAGCTGAGCGGGGCGGAGACGACGATGGCGAGGACGAGGACCCAGAGCAGGTTCGAATCGCCCAGACCGCGCGGCAACGCACCGACGTAGACGAGACCCCACAGGGCGAAGAAGCACCCGGCGAAGATCCCGAGCCGCATCAGCGTGTAGCGGAGCATGTCAGTCCAGTCTTCCGTTCCGAAAGATCCCGAAGTTTCCCTGCGGGACGAGGGCCCCTCCAGTGAAACACGGGGCGGGGAACCCGCCCGAGCCGGCCCTCTTGAGCACCTTCGATGTAATAAGTAGAGTCCTTTCATGACCCTTACATTCGAGATGGATCCAGCGGTTGACCGGGCCCTGCGCGACGAGGTGCTCGCCCTCTGGGCCGACGTCTCCAACGCGGGCGGCTCCGTCGGCTTCGTCCCTCCGGTGACCCCGGACGAGATCCGTCCCGCACTGCTCAAGCACCTCGTGGCGATGGTCGGGGGCGAGATGCGCCTGCTCGTCGGCCGCGACGAGGAGGGCGGAGTCGCCGCCACCGCCTTCTTCGCCTTCAACGCCCACCCGCTGATGCGGCACTGGGTGTGGCTCTACACCGTGATGGTCCACCCCCGTCACCAGGGGCGGGGGTACGGACTCGACCTGATGGCAGCGGTCGAACGCGCCGCCCGCACCTCCGAGGGCTTCGAGGGGATCGAGGCGGTCCGCCTGTCCTGCCGCGGCGGCACCGGCCTCGACGGCTTCTACGCCAAGGCCGGCTACGCGGAGGTCGGCCGCGTCCCCCGCGCGATCCGGGTCGCCCCCGGCGACGACCGGGACGACATCGTCATGCTGCTCCCCCTGACGTGACCCCGGGGGGCGGGCAGCGATGGCAGTGGCACAACTCCCGGGCGCGGCGGTTGACTTCGCGCGATTCCTGGCCGCGCTCACGGCCCGGCTCGACCGGCGGT